>NZ_JBSSCS010000047.1:0-18927 GCF_054060015.1 Thermostichus sp. MS-CIW-25 | reverse complement strand
GGTGTTGGTGTTGGCGTCGGTGTTGGTGTTGGCGTCGGTGTTGGTGTTGGCGTCGGTGTTGGTGTTGGCGTCGGTGTTGGTGTTGGCGTCGGTGTGGGGGTCGGCGTGGGGGTCGGTGTCGGCGTCGGGGTCGGAGTTGGTGCTGGAGTGACTGTGACAGTGATGGTTGCTTGGTTGGAAATCAGCCCTACCGTATCTTTTACTGTGTATTGAATCGAAGTGGTAGTACCCGTGAAAGCTGGCAGCGGAGTAAAAATGACTACTCCGCCTGAGACGGTGTATGTACCTTCCCCGGCAACTGTCAGAGTGGTCTGTTGCCCAGGAGTGAGCGGATCTAGGTCGATAGTACTAGGATCCAAACTGAAAGCATACGCTATGTCATTCGACAACACATTGATAGTGACCGGTGTATTTTGGGGAGTGGTGGCGGAGTCATTATTAGCAACGGGGTTGTAAGCAACAATGCCCCCTCCTGCCGTCATGTCCCAACCGCCGTTAGCCTCTGTCGTATTTTTCGGAAACGTTGTGAAGTCTTGGATTGAGCCAATTACGTCATTCCCAACTACTGAGTAACCAAAGAACGTTTGACCAGATCCTATGCCCAGATCCTGGTAACTTACGAAAACACCCGACAATTTTTGATTAACTGTGCTAGCTGTAATATTCGTATTCAGACTGGCAGTTCCGCAATTGTCGCTGTAAATCTTTGTAAGTGATATCACTGTTCCTAGTCCCCAATCAGTAGCCGAGACCGGGATGGGAGAGTTATAAACAAATTGTTTGGGATTTGGATCGAGTTTCGTAATAGCAGCAATTTTAAAACTATCGTTTCCTCCTCTATCTAGAAGTAGGAAGCCAATCTTATCAAGGTTTGTAGAAGGGGCAGTTATTCCGCCTGGGGTTATAAAGTCTACCCTCTCAATATTATTACTGTTCACACTGATAATATTTGTAAATAGATTATCCGTGCCAGCTTTGATAACCGGGTTTAAGGGATTGATTAGGATAGCTTGCTCCATCGACGTAATTCCTAGAGTGCCGGGAGTGTCTGGCGGAATAACCCAGACAATGTTGCATACACCAGATTTATTGGGGTTATCGACTCTCCTCAGAACAACTTGATCGGTTGCACCAATGAGAGACAGCTTTTGGCCACTCACCTGAATGTCTGTCAGTACAGATCCAGCACCTAAGGTGGGAACAGCAGCGGCTTGGAGTGTGTGCTGATAGCTGTGATCAATCACTCCTTCAACCACAATCGTAGGTGCGGTAACGCTGCCAGCCGCGGCTTCTAAAATCCAATCTGCTCCGGCTTTGGCATAGCCTGTGAGGTTTGTAGAAGCAGCAATATCAGCTCCTGTCAGGCGGGCTATTTGCTCTATGAAAAGTCTGCCCTCCAGCCCTGCCGCCACCTCGCAGCCGTAGATTAAAATGTCCGCATCGTCCGCAAGGCTAGATTTCCACTTTGCCAGTAGGTCCGCGTACTCGGGCAAGTTTTCTCGGTTAAGAACTCTTCTGCCCAAGGAGAGTGAGCCTGCCTGCCCGTGAGACAGGATGTGCAGGGTTTTGATGCCTTTTCGTCCTCGCAGTGTCTCTGTGATCTGCTCAATCCCATCTCTATTGGGATCCAGAAAAACAACTTCCGCTCCAGGACGAATGCCTGCCAGCAAGATCGCCAAGTCCGGCAAGGCTTGATCGATAAAGACCAGCTCATCCTGCTTGGGGTGTTGTAGAGACGTTTCCCTAGACGCAGAGAAGCTAGCTTGCTCTACCCCCAAGAGAACCATTAGCAGGGCTGTGGAAACGGTGCCCAAGCTGCGACTAAAAAAGCAAAGCAATCTTTCCAGTTGACCAGGACGAAATGAAGACGGTTTTGAGGTCAGCATTCAACACTCCTCGGCTCTCTCAGCGCGTTCTCTCAGAACACAAAACCAGCTTGACCAAACTTGACTAAAACGAGGCAGCCATCAATTATCTACCCTTACCGAAACCGTGTTGCTAAAGAGCAATGAGCCCGATGCTGAACGAACAACAGCTCTGTTGGTGATGATGGTGGGAAGAGCGGGAGTTTCAGGAGCAGGCACAAATGGAGTCGGCGTAGGTGCCGGCGGTAGGGGTACGGGAATGCGGAGGCGGCAGGGCTGATCCGATTGATTGCCTTCTGGGGCATAGCAAACGCGAATGAGATCTTCCACAAAGCGAAGCTGATTAAAACTAAGTTGATCCGCTTGTCGAATAATGTCCGTAATGATTTCCTCCAGGTCTCGGGCTGTTCTGGAAAGAGGTACGCTGACAAACAGAATATTCTCCAGATCCCTAATTTCTGGAGGCGCTAAGTTGGAGAAAGACACTCTATCCCGTTCCCGCAGCAAGATGCGATAAAGGGCTTCGCTCCAAGGGGAAACATCCACGGCTGCGCTGAAAACAAATCCCCGCAGGGGTGTAGGCTGGCCGGACTGACGCCCTTGGCCCAGGAGATTGGACTGAACCGATACCAACTTCCCCGGCGGTTGAATAATCGATCCGGAAAAGGGGATGGTGAACCGCAAGTTGTCCTCCAAGGCAGTGGTTGACAAGGCAGGCAACAAAATGTCCCCTCTTGAGCTTAGGTTGAACAACTCAACCTTATTGCCTCTTGAAAAGAGCGGCCCTCCCGAACAAAGGGCGGCTGTTGAGCCTGAAGGGCAAAGCTGAGCAAAGGGATCAACCACCAATCCCAAAATGGCAGAGGTAGAGCCAGAGCCAGAGCCGGGATCCCTTGGCGGCGACCCCACGGTCGAGGGGCTGCTGGAGGTGCCACCACCGCAACCTTTCAGGAAAACCGTTAGGGAACCTGTAAGCACTGCCGCCAGGACAAGCGCAGCCGGTTGCCAAAATCTTCTGGGTATACCGAGTCGTCGAAACATTTGCTTATCGCCTCGCTCTCGATTAGGGATGTTGTCAGCCTGCGGAATGACTCTAGCGGGATCCCACCGTGAGAACAGCGTCGCTGAATGGCGCCACAAAACGGCTGCCTTCTCTCTCAACTCTCAGCTCGCCACTGAGAAGATAAGAACCAGCAGATAGCGGAACATTGCTTTGCACCCTCATTTGCAGGCGGTGCTCCCCAATAGCAGCAGGGAATAAGTTGGCAAAGGGAGCTTCCAGCTCTTCAGAAAACCGTGCCAGCACAAAAGTCCCCTCAGTAGCTGCAGCCAGACGCTGTAACTCCAGAAGATTCAAATCGACCCCCAACCCAACCACATACACGGTGAGTTTCTGTCCTCGCTCTCTGGCCAGGGCTGTCAGCTCCTGGGTAGTTTGGTTGATGGAGCGGGTGCTTTCGTTGTCGATACCATCGGTAAACACCACCAAACGGCGGTTGAAACGCTCGGTGGGCCGAAAGTCGCTTAAGAAACGCCCCGCTTCCACCGTGGCATCGTAAAGGGCGGTGTTCCCTCCGGGAACAGCACGCAAAACCCCTCGTCTCAGCAGCTCTCTGTCGCTGGTGAAGTCCTGCAATAGCTGAGCCGTGCGCAGAGGCTGCCCCAGGGCTGTAACGCCAAAGCCTGCTCCCCGGTTGTCAAAGCGCAGAATGGCGCCCAGATCCAGGAGTGCAGGGCGAAATTGATCCAAGAGCCGAAAAACAGCCAGGAAGCGCCGAGATTGGGGATCCAAAACCAGCAAGCTGCCTGAGCCATCCATCAGCACTGCCATGAGCAAAGGCCGCTGAGCCAGATCCGGCGGGGGGTTCTCGATCCGGGTGGGTGTCAGGGTCAAGGCTACCGGCTGCGGGCTCCCTAGCAAGTCGGTTACCCGGTTTACCTGCAGGCTGACCTGACTGGCAGAGAGCTGGGTTATTGGTTGGGGCGGATCCCCGCCTTGCAGGAGGGCGATGTTGAACTCCATTTCCCCTTGTGTGCCAGAAAAGGAGCGGGTCAGAGCCCCATTGAATGTCAGGCGAGCTTGGGATCCCACAGCCGACGGCTCAATGCCTGTACCGCCGGAAGAGCCACAGCCGACAAGGCAGCTTCCCACGAGCACCAGGAGAAGCAGCCAACCAGCTTTTTGGCTTTTTACTTGACCGGGCTGTATTTTTACAGTCATTGCAGCTGCCAGTGCAAGCATAGTGGGGTGGCATGAAAGTACGGAGCTAGAATACCACCCAGTGATTCCGAAAGCTACTGTAGCGCTTAGTGTAGGCGTAAAGATTTTTACTGCAGTTAGAGGATCTCGAGTTCATCTTTTTTCAATCTTTTTTCACAATGCGAGCACAGCGGGTCTCAGCTTTGAGCCTAGTAGGGCGGCTAAAGCCTGTCTGCTCCGAGAATTGCTTCGAGATAAAGACCCCTTTGTTTTGCCACTTGTGGCAAGCGTTCTCGCTGACCAATTGTCAAATAAGCCGGCGCTCTCCTCCGTGGCCTATAGTTCATAGCAGCTCATCAGTGCAGGTGTAAGCTCTAAAAGGATCCCCTGGGTGAGGAGGAGAACTGAACATGGCGGCAAAGCAACTCAAGTTCTATTGGAGCCCCCAACACCAGCTCTTTAGCTGCGATGGCGCTAAGTTGGAGGGGCACGGCTACATCCAAACCAACCCCTCCCATGACCTGGTTCACCTGCTCATTGCCGCCAACGGCAACATGCCCTGGCAGCCGGTGGAAAGCCGCGAGCAAACTTGCTTTGCCGAGTACAACGCGGTAATGCTGGAGCACCTGTTGGTCAACTGCTTCAACGCAGCGGTGCTGGGATCCCTGCCCGCCCAGCAGATCATCCCAGAGGCGCGGAAATTCTTGCGGTGGTTTGTTTCAGAACACTACGCCCCTTTCCCGGTTTCTGAAGAAGAGGCTTTTCGTCGCTTTGCCGAGCACCTGGATATTGAGCGCATTGTGCGTTTGTTCCCCTATTTTTACAGTCTGCGGGCTTGGGAATGCTTCAGCCTCGATTACCGCGCCGAGACCTACGACCTGGAGTTCACCTCCGAGGATGATCCCGTTCGAGAGGCCCCGGAATGGGCGGCGGATCCCAACATTTTGGAGACTCAGGAGCTGGTGCGGCAAAAGCTCTCTGAGGCAGTAGCCGAGGCGGGCTCGATCCGGCCCAAACCGGAGCCCGTTTTCCCGCCAACTTCGTCAGCTTCTCCTCTGTCCGATCCCCCAGCCAAGACCAGGCAGAAAAAAACCGGACTCGGCTTCAAGCCTGCCCGTTGATGGATCCCCTCACCCCTTTCCCACAGGGAGAGGGGAAGACTAATCTGCGCCTTTCACTAGCCGACGAAAGGCCTTTTTGCCCACCTGCAAAATCCGCCCGGCCAGCTCCGAGGCATGGGCAAACTCCAGGTCGGGATCCTCCACCTTTTGCCCATCCAGCCGCACGGCGCCCCCTTGAATCTGCCGACGGGCCTCGGCGGCACTCTTGCACAGGCCACACTCACGCAGGATGTAGCTGAGTTTAACAGGGTAAGACAACCCATCGATGGCAAAGGTGGGGATGGATCCCGTTTCGGCAAGAATACCGTCTAGCACCAGGGCTTGGGCGGTGCGCTGGGCCTCTTCTGCCGCTGCAGGGGAGTGAAACTGGGCCACTAGGGTCTTGGCTAGGAGGATCTGCCGCTGGCGGGGATCCTGCGGCAGCTCGGCAAGGGGCACTGAGGTGAGCAACTCAAAGTAGCGCTCCACCAGGTGATCCGGCACCTTCTCCAGCTTGGAGTACATGGTGAGGGGATCCTCGGTCAGGCCCACGTAGTTGTTTTTGGACTTGGACATTTTCTGGTACCCGTCCAGCCCCTCCAAAAGCGGCACCGTCACGCAGAACTGCGGCGTTTGGCCCTTCCAGATTTGCAGATCCCGACCGGTGAGCAGGTTAAAGCGCTGGTCGGTTCCCCCCAGTTCTACGTCGGCTGCCAGAGCCACCGAGTCGTAGCCCTGCAGGAGGGGATAGAGAAATTCGTGCAGATAAATTGGCGTTCCAGCGCGGTAGCGCTGGGCAAAGTCTTCTTTGGCCAGCATCTGCCCCACCGTCATCTGGGCCTGGAGTTCGATCAGCTCGCTGAGAGTCAGGTGGGCCAGCCACTCGCTGTTGCGGCGCACCTCCAGCCGGCCAGGGGTCTCAAAATCCAAGATCTTGCCGGCCTGCTCCAAGTAGGTGCGGGCGTTTTCCTCCACTTCTGCCGGGGTGAGGCGGGGACGGGCCTCCGATTGGCCGGTGGGATCCCCGACCAGCGCCGTGAAGTCCCCGATGAGCAAAATGGCCACATGGCCCGCATCCTGGAACTGGCGCAACTTGCGCAACACCACTGAATGGCCCAGGTGCAGATCCGGTCGGGTGGGATCGATGCCCAGCTTCACCCGCAAGGGACGATTTGTTGTGGCCAGGCACTCCGCTAGGGCAGCAGGCCCTCCCGGAAAGATCTCGGCCACCCCCCGCTCAACAATTTGGGCTATCAACGGATCCCGGTACGCTGGCGAAACTGAGGCTGACGATATACTCAAAGCCTGATCCTCCGGCTGAACCCATGAGCCATTTTAAGCCCACGCAAATTAAGCCCACGCAAAAGATGGTCGGCTCTCAACTCGCTCCACCTAGCCCGGTTGGAGTTGTCGATGGGTGAGGTTGGCCATCCTGCCGGGCCGATAGACGCCGCCCTATAATGGGTCTGGCTTGTTGTTGCTTTGCAACACGGACGTGACAGGGTTTTTGACGTGACCTACGGTCGCAGACCATTGGCCCGCCGGGCGAGAAAGCCGGGGTTGGAGCGTGTCTCCAATTCCCCTTTTTCCGGATCGGGGTTTGACGAGCACGCCGACTATACCCCACCCACCCGCCCCTCCCGGATTGCCCAGGTTGCCGGTGTGGTGGGCAATCTGTTGCTGGGATCCCTGCTCTTGGGATCCACGGCAACGGCTGCCGGATTGGTGGGGCTGGCCATTAGCTTCCGCAACTTGCCGGACGTGCATCAATTGCGGGATTACGTGCCCATTGCCACCACCCACATTGTCGATATTCGGGGCGAGCCCATTGCCAGCCTACACGGGGAGGCCAACCGGGAAGTGATCTCCCTTGAACAGGTCTCGCCGGAGATGAAAAAGGCCTTGCTGGCCATTGAAGACAGCCACTTTTACACCCATCCAGGCATTAATCCGGTCAGCTTGGGCCGGGCGATCCTAGGCAGTGTGGAGGGGGGTATAGGCTCGGCGGGGGGGGGATCCACCCTGACAATGCAGTTGGTCAAGAACCTGTTTTTGAGGCCGGAGCGTACCCTCAGCCGTAAAGTCGCCGAGATCGTGTTGGCGGTGCGCCTAGAACAGGTCTTCAGCAAAGACGAGATCCTGGAGATGTACCTCAACCAGGTGTACTGGGGGCACAATCTCTACGGCATCCAGGCGGCAGCCCGCAGCTACTTCAACAAGGATGCGTCTGAACTGAACTTGGCTGAAGCGGCGATGTTGGCTGGGATCCTGCCGGCCCCGGAAACCCTCAGCCCCTTTCGCAACCTGGAGGGAGCCAAACGGCGGCAACACCTGGTGCTGGATCGTCTGGTGGAGCTGAACTGGATCACCCCAGCAGAGGCCCAGGCGGCGCGGGAGCAAAAGCTGACCTTAGGCCGCATTACCTCCTTTCAAAGTAACGCCCCAGCAGTTACCGACGCCATTGAGGCGGAGCTGCGGCACCGCTATGGGGAACAAGCTCTAATGCAAGGAGGTCTGCGGGTTCAGTCCACCATCGATCTGCGTCTGCAGCGCCTTGCCCAGCGCATTGTCAATGAAGATGGCCCCCGCATTGGGGCAGCTCGTCGTGCCGATCAAATGGCTTTGGCGGCAGTGGATCCCCGTACCGGCTATGTGAAGGCCATTGTGGGCGGGATCAACGCTCAGCGGGGCCAATTTAACCGCGCCACCCAGGCGTTTCGCCAAACGGGATCCACCTTTAAGCCCTATGTGTACTACGCGGCTCTGGCCAGCGGGCGCTATTCACCCGGCAGCATCTTGGAAGATACCCCCGTCACCTATCCCGGCTCGCCGCCCTACAGCCCGAAAAACTACGACAACACCTTTTATGGCTCCCTCACCTTTGCTCGGGCTTTGGAGCTCTCCCGCAACGTGCCCACGGTCAAGTTGGCCGATGATGTCGGGATCCGCAACGTCATTGCAGCGGCTCAGGCCACCGGTATTACTGCCGAGATGTTCCCCAACTTGGCCACAGCTTTGGGCTCGGCCAGCATCAGCCCCCTGGAGATGGCGGCTAGCTATGCGGTCTTTGCCAACGGCGGATATCGGGTGGAGCCGACCCTCTTGGCCCAGGTGGTGGATCGCAACGGCCAAATCCTCTTCGAGGCCAGGCCTCAGCCGCAGCGGGTTTTGGATCCCTGGGCGGTGGCTACGCTCAACCAAATCCTCAAAGGGGTAGTGACCCAAGGCACCGGGACGGCGGCTCGTTTGGATGACGGGCGACCTGTAGCCGGCAAAACCGGCACCACCTCCGATTTCCGCGACGCTTGGTTCATCGGCTATGTGCCGCAACTGTCTACCGCCATTTGGATTGGCAACGACAACAACTCCCCCATGCTGCCCGGCACCGCCGGCGGGGCCTTTGTTGCCCCCACCTGGAAGCGCTTTATGACTGAGGCTCTGCAAGGGATCCCACCTCAGGATTTCCCCAGCCCGCATCAATTTCCCCCTCCCCGACCATGAGCTACAGCGAGGAGCGGCTGGCGCGCATCGAGCGCACTGTCGAGGCCAATGCCCAGGCCATCGCCCAACTGGCCCGGCAAAACCAAGAGCTGATGCAAACCATTGCCGGCACTGAGGAACGCATTGCCAGGGCTGAGGAGCGCATTGCCAGAGCCGAGGAGCGCATTGCCAGAGCCGAGGAGCGCCTCGAGGCCGAGGTCAAACGGTGGGACGAGCGGTTTTTCCAGCTCAGCCGCGATACCCTCAACTTCACCCGCAATGTGGTTACCATTGCCGCCATCACGGCGGTTTTGATCCCCCTGCTCAGGGATGTCGCTCCCCTGCTGATTGAGCTACTGCGGGAGGGATCCCGTTAGCGCTTTCCAGCCGGGACGATCTCGCTTTTCCGACCGCTGGCCAACGAGTGGTTGTCGGCCATTGGGCTGAGACAGCCGCGGTTCCACCTCTCTGGGGTCGAGCAGGGTTCCAACCGGAATCGAGGTGTCCAAGGGATCCCAGCGCGTACTGATTCTGAGTTACACTAAAACTGCAAAGAAAGGTAACGCCTTTTTCTGGTTATCCTGACCCTTCGCCGCGTTCTTTCTTGCATTCCTTGCACAAGACACAGAGGACAGACGATTATGGCTTTTGAACTCCCGGCTCTGCCCTATCCTGCTGACGCGCTCAAGCCCTACATGTCGGCAGAAACCTTCTCCTACCACCACGGCAAGCACCACGCAGCCTACGTAGCCAACCTGAACAAGCTCATCGAGGGCACCGATCTGGCCAACAAGTCTCTGGAGGAGATCATCAAAGCCACCTTTGGGGATCCCAACAAAGCGGGTATCTTCAACAATGCTGCCCAAGTTTGGAATCACACCTTTTTCTGGGAATCCATGAAGCCAGGCGGGGGAGGTGCGCCTACCGGGCCTATTGCCGACAAGATCAACGCCGACTTTGGCGGCTATGACAAGTTTGCAGAAGCCTTCAAGACGGCAGCCGCCACCCAATTTGGCAGCGGTTGGGCCTGGCTGGTGCTGGACAACGGCACCCTGAAGGTCACCAAAACCCCCAATGCCGAAAACCCCCTGGTTTACGGCCAAACGCCCCTGCTCACTTTGGATGTGTGGGAGCACGCCTACTACCTGGATTACCAAAACCGGCGGCCTGACTTCATCAGCGCCTACCTGGAGCACCTGGTGAACTGGGATGCCGCCAATGCCCGGCTGGCTGCCGCCTGACTCTACCTGTTCTGGGATCCCTTGACGGGGGATCCCATCGAAGACTAGCCCTATGTCTCTGTTTGCGAAGGGATCCTTGGGGATCCCTTTTTTGCGCCTAGTCTTTCCCCAAGCGTTCTCGCTCCTCGCGCAACCGCTCCAGAAAGCTGGGGGTAGGGGGTTGGGTTGGGGGTGCTGCAGGGGGAGCAGAAGTTGGAGCAACCCGGTTCACTTGGGGGAACAGGGGTTGGTTGATGGGCGGCGGCGGGAGAGGTTTGGCCGGGACAGGGGCTGGAGAAGGTGGAGCAGCGGGCGTGGGCACGGCAACCGGTCGGGGCGGCGGCGCAGCAGGCACTGGAGTGGGAGGGGACACCTGCCGAGTTGGAGCGGGGGGCTGAGGAGTAGGGGACACTGCCCCTGAAGTTGCCTCCGGCCTGGGTGTGGGCTCGCTTGCGGACTCACCGATTCCCAGATCTGGGGCGGGATCATCCTCAAACACCGGTTTGCCCTCCGGATCCCGCGGCAGCCAGTCCAGCAGGGGTTCAGGAGTGGCTGAGGGATCCCGCTCGGAGCCGCCGACGCGATGGGTATCAGGTCGTTCAGGGACAGCAGGCAGTTTTTCCCTGCCTGGGCCCGGATCCAACAGCAGACGCAGGCCCCAGAAGGTGCTCCCCGCAATGGCCACAAAAAGGGCTATCCCAGCCCAGAGGGGAAACGGCTTGGCCTCGGGCTCTGCCTGGGTACTGAGCAGGTGTGTGCCCGACTGCCCTGCATCTACCGCCGCTAGGGTACGCTCGGAGAAGATGGGTGCGGCTGGGGGGGACGCGAGGGAAGAGCCGGCAGCGCTCTGGGAGCGCAGGGATCCCTCCAATTGGGCGCTGAGAACCTTCATATCTTGGGGCCGCCGGTTGGGATCTTTGGCCAGACAGGAGAGCACCACCTGTTCCAGCTCCAGCGGAATCTCATAGGGCAAATTCGAGCGATCGAAGGGCTGAGGCTGTTGGTAATTGTGGGCCTCGTACCAGCCGGGGAAAGAATCGCTCTTCGGCTGGAGGGGGTGTTGCCCGGTCAACATGCGGTAGAGCACTACGCCAAGCGAGTAGATATCCGAGCGGGCATCCAGGGCTTCCCCGCGCACCTGTTCGGGAGAGGCATAGCGCACCGTACCCAAAAAGCCGGTGGTCTGGGTGCCGAGGGCGAGGGAAACGTCGCTGAGGAGCTTGGCAATGCCGAAATCCAAGATTTTGACGGTCTCCCCCAACGTTTCATCTTTTAGGACGAAGAGGTTGCTGGGTTTGATGTCGCGATGGATCACCCCCTTGATGAGATGGCCATCCTGCTCGGTCTCTAGGTTGTGGGCGTAATAGAGACCGGCACACACTTGGCGGGCAATCCTCACCACCTGTTGAGGCGGCAGCACCGGCTGCTTGAGCATCAGCTCCCCCAAACTGCGCCCCGTCAGGTATTCCATCACCAGGTAAGGTTGGTCGTTCTCTAGGCCATAGTCCAATACCTTGACAATGGCAGGGTGCTCCCCCAGCAGCGTGCTGATGCGAATTTCCTGCTGAAAACGTTTGTGCAACTGGCGTCGGGTGTTGTCATCGCCTGCTAAGTTTTGGTGCAACAGCTTGACCGCCACCGGACGGTTGAACAGGCGCGTATCGACAGCCTTGAACACCCGCCCCATGCCACCTGCTGCAATGCTGTGAACCAGTTGATAGCGCTGGCCGATCACTTTTCCAGGAGCAAGCTGGTGCATAGGCAGCCTAGGAGCATGTACCCTCTGATTTTAATGCGTGTTTCTCGGGGGTTTCTCCCGCCTTTCTCTGGGCACTACTGCCAAGCTGTTTTCACTGCTTAATGTGTCTTAATGTGTCTGATGTACTTACTTTTGAATACTTATTAAACGCCCTGCCAGTAATTGAAGGCCGGACAAAGTCTGTGGGGCATCGAGAGCTACTTGGATCTGGAGGGATCTGATAGACTCATGCGGGCGCTTTGCCGGGTCTGTTCATTAGCTGTCTGTCGGGTGATTTATGCTGGCTAACTGGCTGCAAATTTCGGGGATCCCTCTAGCCCTGATTGGCCCTGTTGAGAATCCGGTGCTGGTGTTTTTGATCATCCTGACCATCATGCTGGTGGCTCCCTTGCTATTTGAGCGGCTGCGCCTGCCGGGGATCATCGGGTTAATCTTGGCTGGGCTGGTGGTGGGGCCCTACGGCTTGGGCATCTTGCGGCGGGACGAGACCATCATCCTGCTGGGCACGGTGGGGCTGTTGTTTCTCATGTTCATGGCGGGGCTGGAGACCAGTCTGGAAGATTTGAAGCTCAATGCCGGGAAGGCCACCCTCTTCGGGGCGCTCACCTTTCTGTTGCCCATGCTCATCGGCACAGCAGCCATGTTGGCCATTGGGTATGGCTTTCTGGCGGCGGTGCTGGTGGCCTCTTGTTTTGCCTCTCACACCCTGATCGGTCTGCCCATCATCTCGAAGCTGGGGTTGATGCGCCTGCAGACGGTAACGGCAACTTTGGGGGCCACCCTTATCACGAATGTCCTGGCTTTGTTGGTGCTGGCGGTGGTGGTGCGCGCCCACCAAGGGGAGCTGTCGCTGCGCTTTTGGCTGACGTTGATCCCTTCCATTGCCCTCTACACGTTTGCCACCCTGTGGGGGGTGCCTAAGCTGGGCAGTTGGTTCTTTCAACGCTTTGGTCACGACGAGGGAGCAGAGTTTACTTTCGTGATCGCCACTTTGTTTGTGGTGGCCTACGGAGCGGGGTTGATCGGCATTGAGCCGGTGGTGGGAGCCTTTCTGGCCGGGACGGCCATTACCCCCATCATCCCCCAGCTCAGCCCCCTGATGAACCGGATCCAGTTTATCGGCAACACCCTGTTTGTGCCTTTTTTCTTGATCTCGGTGGGGATGCTGATCAATCCCGGCATTCTCTTGGGAGAGCCGCGCTCGCTGCTGGTGGGAGGGGTGATGATCGCAGCGGAGGTGGTGAGCAAGTTTCTGGCCGCTTGGATCCCGGCCCAACTGTTTGGCTGGCGCTTTGCCAGCACGATGATCATGTTCGGTTTGTCGATGGCTCAGGCGGCGGCTACCCTGGCGGCGATCACGGTGGCTTTTCAGGTGGAGTTGGTGGATGAGCTGACGGTGAACGGCGCCATTGCCATGATCCTGGTGACCTGTGTTGCCTCGCCTTGGATTGTGGCCCGCTGGGGAGAGCAAATGCAGCCAGCCGAAGTGGCGGCAGAGTCCACCGAATTGCCCAAGCCAGATTGGGGAGCTCGCGTCTTGGTGCCGGTGGCCAACCCGGATACTGAGAGGAACCTGTTACAGTTGGCTTTGATTTTGGCCAAAAAAGATGGGGGAACGCTGCTGCCGCTGCATGTTTTGTCTGACCGCGCCGGGATCTCGCCAGCAGCCCTGGCTCGGCAAGAGCAGTTGCTGACTTTCGCAGAAGCTCTGGCCCACAGCGCCGTGGCCCGAGTGGAGCCGATCCGGCGGGTGGATGACTCGGTGGAAAAAGGGATCATTCGCTCGGCGGCGGAACGGCAGGCAACCTTGGTGATCCTGGGCTGGAAGGGCTACTCCACCTATGCGGAGAACTTTTTCGGCAGCATCATTGACGCGGTGGTGCGGCAGGTGGGGATCCCAGTCTTGATTACGCGGTTTCCGGTACCCATCGAGACGGCGCGCCGCATCCTCTTGGTTGCACCGGAGCTGGAGGTCTCTCCCAGATCCCTGCAGCAGACCCTTGGGCTGGCGCAGACGCTGGCCGGCGAATTGAAAGCGGGTTTGCAGATCCTGCTGGTGCAAACCCGACCTGGGCGGGAACGCTCCCCAGCCTTGCCGGCAGAAAGCTATGCCCACTTGCCGGTTCAGCGGGTGCAGGGGGGGGTGGTGGCGGAAGTCTTTAAAGCGCTGCAGCCGGGAGATGTGTTGGTATTGATTCCCAGCGAAACCGGCAACCGGTCGCGCCTGGGCCGAGAGCCGGAGACCATCGCCCGCAACCGACCCAGCCTTCCCATCATCGTGGCGCATTTGCCGCGGGATTCAGCTCATCCCTTGCGCCAAGGAGATGGGGTTCTGGCGGCCGCAGAGCCCACTTGACAGGGATGGCATTGGGGTGTTGTCTTGCGGACTGGAGCTCTTGTCTCAACGACGCCCCGGCTCCCCTGGTAAACTGGGATACCCCGGCTTCGGAACCATCGTGAGCCAGAAGGGAGGCTTAGAGCCATAGACTATGTTGATTGAGGAAGTGGGGATGGTACCCTACGGAGCACAGGAGTATGGTTGCCTATTTGCTGGAAGTCGGCTGTGAGGAACTCCCGGCCAGTTTTGTGGATTCGGCTCTGGAGCAGTGGCGAACCGGGATCCCGGCCTCTTTGGCGGAGGCTCATCTGCAAGCGGAGCAGATGCAGCTTTTCGGTACGCCGCGCCGCCTGGCGGTTCTGTTGCAGGGGTTGCCCACCCAGCAGCCGGATCGCACCCTAGAGGTGAAAGGGCCACCGGTTCAGGTCGCCTACCAAGATGGCCAGCTCACTCCTGCCGGGGAAAAATTTGCCCAAAAACAAGGGGTGGATCCCGGCAGCCTGGAAATCCGGCAAGTGGGCAAGGGATCCTTTGTGTTTGCGGTGCAGCGGGTGCGGGGCCGACCGACGGCAGCCGTGCTCCAAGAATTGGCACCCGCCTGGATTACCAACTTGAGTGGGGAACGGCTGATGCGCTGGGCCTGCGGGGATCTGAAGTTTCCGCGCCCCATTCGCTGGCTGGTCTCCCTTTGGGATGATCAGGTGCTGCCTTTGCTGCTGCCGACCCACGAGGGCAATACCATGCCGGGCTTGGTGGCCGGGCGGATTAGCCGGGGGCACCGCGTTTTGGGATCCCAGCAGGTCACTCTGGAGCGGGCCGAGAGCTACGTTCAGCAAATGCAAGAGGCCGGGGTCAGCCCCGATCCGGCAGTGCGGGAAGCGTACATTCAGGCCGAGGTAACCAAGCTGGCCAGGCAGGTGAATGGGGAAGCGCAGATCCCTGCCCCTCTGCTGCGGGAGGTGGTGCAGTTGGTGGAGTGGCCGACGGCGGTTTTGGGGCGTTTTGAGCCGGAATTTTTGCGCCTGCCGCCGGCGGTGATCGAGACGGTGATGATCATCCACCAACGCTATTTCCCGGTACGGGATGGCCGGGATCCCCAGAAATTGCTGCCCTATTTCATCACCATTTCCAATGGCGACCCTGGGCAATCGGAGCGGATCGGGGCAGGCAACAGCCGGGTGGTACGGGCGCGCCTGTCGGATGCCCGCTTTTTCTACGAAGAGGATCGGCGGATCCCCTTGGCGCAGCGGGTGGAACGCCTGCAGGCGGTTACTTTTGCCGAAGGGCTGGGATCCATGCGGGACAAGGTGGAGCGCATCCGCCACATCAGCCGCCTCATTGCTGCTGCCTTGAACTTGGATGCCCAGGAACAAGCGCTGGTGGAGCGCACGGCTTACCTGTGCAAGGCGGATCTGGTTACCCAAATGGTGTACGAATTCCCCGAGCTGCAGGGGATCATGGGGGCCGACTACGCTCGGCAGGATGGGGAACCGGAGGCGGTAGCCGAGGGGATTGAGCAACACTACTGGCCTTTGGGAGCGGGGGACGCTTTGCCCACAGCACTGACGGGGCGGGTGGTGGGCTGGGCAGATCGCCTGGATACCTTGGTGGGCATGTTTCGCTTGGGGCGGATCCCCACCGGCTCCTCGGATCGCTTTGCCCTGCGGCGGGCCGCCAACAGCCTGGTGCTGGTTGCCTGGGATGCCGGCTGGACTTTTGACTTCAACTTGCTGTTGCAGAGCGTGGTGCAGGACTATGCCTTTGGCGATGTCCACACCTTGCGAGCCTTGCAGGAGTTTTTGGCCCAACGGATACAGACCCTTTTGCAGGAGGAAAAACGGATTGATTACGACTTGGTCAGGGCTGTGGTGGGGGATCCCGAGTCGGTCAAAGCGGAGGATCCCCAGAAGGCCGAACTCACCTTGCGGGCCCTGGGCAACCTGCCCTTGACCCTGCTGCGGGCGGAGTACCTGCAACACCTGCGGGCCACCGGGGAATTGGCGGATCTCTATCCCACCCTCAATCGCTGCGCCCGCCTGGCAGCCCAAGGGGACTTGGACTACGCCGTGGTGGATCCGGCAGCCGCCGTGGATCCCGGTCAGTTGCAGGAGGCGGCAGAAAGGGAGTTGTACGAGGCTTGCCAGAAAATCTATCGTCTGGGGGTGGAGCCGGCCTTACGGGGAGATTTTGTTCCCTTGGTGGAAGCTCTGCAAGCGGCAGCCCCTCAGGTAGCCCAGTTTTTTGAAGCCGTTCTGGTGATGGATCCGGATCCTGTGCGACGGGCCAGCCGGCTCAATTTGCTGGGAGTATTGCGCAACCAGTCCCGCCTGTTGGGGGACATGGGGGCTGTGGTCATGGCAGGGGAGTCGTCGCCGGAGAAGACCTCCTAGCCGTTTCAGATCAGTTTACTTCGAGACAGATCCCCCTCACCCCCAGCTTCTCTCCCAGAGGGAGCTACCCCCCAAGGACTCTGTCCCACTGGCGCGAACGGCTTGGGAATGGACATATCGTCATTTCCACTCAAACTCAGAACACTGTGCCCACACCTAAACCGTTGGTCGCGTCTTCGCGTCAGCGTTGCGGAGCAATAGCGTTGCGGAGCAATAATGCAGGGGGTTAGAAGGTTTTTCAAGGACTCCGTCCCGCTGGCGCGATAGGACTCCGTCCCGCTGGCGCGATAGGACTCCGTCCCGCTGGCGCGAGCAGTAGCCCAGGCGTCTCATCTTAACCTGAACAACCATACGATTTATCCAAGAAATTGCAAACACTGCTGCAAAGCCCGCTGCACCGAGCCTAGGTAGCCCTCTCCAAACAGGTTGAGATGGTTGAGCCAGTGGTAGAGCTGGTAGAGGGGCTTGCGGTGAGGATATCCCTTATCCAAAGGATAGGTCTGCTGATAAGCCCGATAGAACTCCGGCGGAAAGCCGCCAAACAGTTCTGTCATCGCCAGATCCGTCTCTCGATCCCCGTAGTAGGTGGCCGGATCGAAAATCACCGGGGATCCATCGGCCAAGGCCCCGTAGTTGCCGCCCCACAGATCTCCATGCAACAGAGCGGGTTCTGGCCTGTAATCCTGAAAAAAAGCTTCTAGCTCCGCCATCACCCGTTCGGCTTGGGCCACCCACGTGCCGCGATACCCCTGTTGGCAAGCCAATTTCACCTGGTAGAGCAGCCGCTGTTCCCGATAAAAATCCGGCCAATTCTGCCGCCAACTGTTGATCTGAGGCGTAGAGCCGATGGTGTTGTCGCGCTCCCAACCGTAGCTGCCGTTGGGGGATAGGGTGCGGTGCAACTGGGCCAACTGGGATCCCAATAAACCCGCAGTCTGCGGACGGGGCGAGGTTAGCTCCAGGTATTCCAGCACCAAGTAAGCCTGCTCTCCTACGGATCCCCAGATGATGGGCTGGGGCACGCGAATGGCCTGGGCAGCCGCCAGGGTTCGCAAGCCCGCAGCTTCCGCTGCAAACATCTCCAGCGCTCTTTCTCCCCCACGGGCCAATTTGACAAAGTAGTCTCTTGCCCCTTCTGCAAGAGGGCTTTGGGAAGCGCAGGAAAACCGATAGGTGGCGTTGATGCTGCCTCCGCCCACAGAACGATACTGTAGGGGCTGGATGGGATCCCCTGTCGCTTCCGCAAGGTGCTGGGCGATGGTTTGCCAAAGAGTTTGCATCAGCAGCCAAAGTCAATTGTCGGAGAAAAACAGGTACTTAATCAGACCTGTAAGCACACCACCCACTAGGGTAATAATTGCCCCTCGGCTGATGAACTCCTGGTTGTCCAAGCGCTTGCCAATCCCGTCCATCTTCTCGCTCAGTTTGCCTTCCATCCCGTTGATCCTTTCGTTCAACTGGGCCTCAATGCCATCGATTTTCTCGGTGAGCTTGACCTCGACGCTGTTAATCCTTTCGTTCAGCTTGGCCTCAACGCCATCGATTTTCTCGGTGAGCTTGACCTCGACGCTGTTAATCCTTTCGTTCAGCTTGACCGCCACCCCGTCAACCCGCTCTTCCAGCCGCTTGATCTCCCCTTGCAGCCTTGTTTCCACCTGGCGGATCTCGCCCCGCATTTCTGTAAATTGCAGGTCGATCTTCCGATCCAGGGCGAGGATGAGATCTCTGAGATCGGGCTGGGCAGTTTCGTTCATGGGAAAGAGAGCAGCGGGGCTTGAAGCCATTATGGCAGCAGAGCACTCTGCTTCATCGTGTCGTTTGTCTTGTCAGCCTTGCTCAAGTTCATTCCAGAATGAACGTTTGCAGGCTTGCCATGGCAGCGCCGAAATCCTCGGTCAATTGGGGTGGCCCAGCTCCTATTCCCCTTCAGTAGGTGCTGCTGCCTCAGGATCCAAAACGGCTCCTGCCCCGTAAGAGTCAATATCTATGGCCTGGGAGCCGCCCGTAGCCAACAGAGCCAGCAGGGATCCCAACTGCCACCACACCAAGCCTGCCGTGCCCAACACTAGGATCCCACCGACGCAGGCGGCCAGAGCCATAGGCAGGCCAAACACATTCAAACACGCAGCCACAAAGCCAAAGGTAAACAAGCAGCAGAGACTGTAGGTGAGGATCACCCCAGGAGTGCGATAGCGAATTTGGGCTTGGCTATCCCGGTTGAGCTGCCAAAGGGCTACCTGGTATTCCAACTTGTCCTTGAAAAGGATGCCAAAGATAACGGCAAAAAAGCTGAGCAGGGCAATGGCAGAGTAAATGGGGGGATTGGCGAAGGGATCAGAAAAGTTGCCGCCGGCGTAAAGGGATTCCATGGGGCCTACCTCGGTTCGGGATCTAAGCTCTTAGCTTAACATTTCTTAGCATTACTGCCAGTAAGCCGGGTTGCGTTAGCTCCACCAAGTCCACCCTAACCAGGTTGTCGCTCACCGAAAAAACTGGGTCTGAAGCCCCGCCCTTAAGGCCTACGGCCCGCTGACGCGACAGGGCGGCTTTCATGTGTGTACAATACAACCCATGA
>NZ_JBSSCS010000046.1:0-19543 GCF_054060015.1 Thermostichus sp. MS-CIW-25 | reverse complement strand
AAGACTTCTTTACTACTGATCAATCCATCCTCCTTCCGAAGTTGGTTTGCTAAGTGCTGCTATTGTACCCCTTGAGTCCTTAACAGGCTGTACTTTTCTTTCCAGTTAACTGGATTACCTGCTTGCCTCAACATGCTAGGAGGAGATAGGTGAATTTTCAAGCAGATGGGGACCTGCCTCTGACCGAAGCTGGGCGCCGACAAGGGATCCCAGCCAGCCTTGCTGAAGGGCTTCTTGAGCAGGAGTCAGCTCAGGCAACACCTCCAACGTGTAGACATCGGGCCGAGGGGGATCCAACGGGATCCAGAAATGTTTCAACTGATCGGCTTGAAAAACGCTCAAACAAATGATCTGGTGGGGCTGATAGGCCGTCAAGCGTTCCGCCAAGTTGGCAGCGCTCACCCTGAACCCATCCAGGGCCACCAGCTCATCGCCGGCCCAGATGCCTGCTTTTTGCGCCGGGGATCCCATCTCTACTGCGCTGATGCGATTGCCCTCGCCGTTGAAATTGAGGCCCAGGTATGGGATGGGGTTGGGGCGGCTGAAGTGGGCTTTAAGGGTGAGGCCAAAGGGGTGTAGGTAAGTGTTGTAGTCTAGCTCTTCCGTGCCTTCCACATAGGCTGCGAAAAACCGGCCAAGATCGGCACCAGCTGCCCGCTCAAACGCCTCCCGCAAGTCTTGGTCGCTGTAGCCCTTCTCTGACCGACCAAAGCGCTGCCACAGATCCTGCAAAGCTGTATCCAGGGATCCCCGACCGCCGGAAAGGTGACGGATGTGCAGATCCAGCAGCCAACAGACCAAAGCCCCTTTTAAGTAATAAGAAACCTGGCTGTTGAGGGTGTTTTCGTGGGGGCGGTAGAGTTTGATCCAGGTGTCGAAGCTGGACTCCCGCAGCGATTGCACGGCCCGGCCCGGAGTACGCTGTAAGCGACCAATCTGTTCGGAAAGAACTTTTAAAAAATCGCCGGCACTGAGGATCCCTGCCCTCAACAAGATGACATTTTCGTAGTAGCTGGTCGCCCCCTCACAAAACCACAGACATTCCAGATAATTTTCCTGGTTGTAATCGATCTTTTCCAATGCCAGCGGACGCAGACGCTTGACATTCCAGGCATGAAACAACTCGTGGGCCAGCAAAGACAAAAAGCGCCGATAGGACTCCGGCTGATGCAGCTCTAGCCCAGAGTAAAGAAGGGTGGTGCTGTACTTGTGCTCAAGGCCACCAAATCCTCCCGGCGACAAATGCACAATGAACCAGTAGCGGTCGTAGGGTAGCCCACCGAAAAACGCGGCTGTGGTTTTGACAATCGCCTTAGCATCAGCGACAGCCCGCTCCACATCCAGAGTGCCCGACCCCCAAACCACAAAGTAATGGGGGATCCCTTCCACCTCAAACGATTGCACTCGATGTGGACCCACCTCCACCGGGCTATCCACCAGCTCGTCGTAGTCTTCCGCCACAAAAGACTGGCCGGAAGTGGGATCCTCAGAAGGAGAGGTCAAGGGCCGCAAACTGGTGGCGATGTGCCAATCCGGCTTGGGGGGGATCACCGTCAAGGTGTAAGGTTCCCGCTCGCGACCGGGCACGTAGAGAAACAGCGCTGCCCCGTTGAAATAGGCGTGGGTCAAATCCAGATGGTTCGTGCGCACCGTCAGCTCATAGGCATAGACCCGATAGCACACCTTCACAGCAGAAGAACCCGGCGGATCGATTTGCCAGGTATTCTTATCCACCTTCCGCCAGGCCAAAGGGATCCCTTGCTCAGTTGCCGCCTGAAACTCCTGCACATGACGGGCATATTCCCGCACCAGGTAGGATCCCGGCGTCCACACCGGCAGTCGCAGCCGCAAAGGCACCTCTGGATCCACCTCTTGGATCTGCAGTTCCACCTCCAGCAGGTGATTGGCCGGATCCGGCATCCGCACTGTGAAATGCTGGCGGCTCAGTTGAGAAGGTGCAGCAACGATAACCTCTGGGATCCCCATAGATAGATAGAATGTTCCAACCCACTCCACTCTCTACCGCCAAGGGCCGACGCAACCCCCAGCGACAATGGCTCTTATCCTAACCCCTGCTTTCGGTTGGGGATCCCTTTCTGGGGCAAAAACGAGACTCAAAAATGTAGCGCGTGCTACAAAGATGCCTGGGCAGAACCTTCTACTTTAGGGTAAATCTTGGTATCATCATCGATTCTGAAGTCAATGGGTTGCAACCTAGCCTAATGCTTCTAGATTGATCTTAGTAGGTTGATCTTAGGTATAAACTGACCTTAAAAGGTTGATGAGTATGGCGGTGGCCGTAGCGGAAAAATCTCTGATCACAGCCTTCAAGCAATTGGGAGGCCCTCACCATCCTCCGGTTATCGAAACGTTCGAGCGCGGGAAGACCATTTTTTTTCCAGGGGATCCGGCGGAGCGGGTTTACTTTTTGGTGAAGGGAGCCGTTAAGCTCTCGCGGGTCTACGAAATGGGGGAGGAAATCACCGTTGCCCTCCTACGCGAAAACAGCATCTTCGGCGTGCTCTCCTTTATCACGGGACAGCGCTCCGACCGCTTTTATCACTCGGTGGCTTTTACACCTACCGAGTTACTCTCTCTACCGATCGAGCAGGTGGAGAAATCCCTACAGGAGAACGCCGAACTGGCCATGTTGCTGGTTAAAAGCCTGTCGTCTCGTATCTTGCAAACGGAGATGATGATCGAGACGCTGGCTCATCGCGACATGGGATCCCGTCTGGTCAGCTTTTTGTTGATTCTCTGTCGCGATTTCGGGGTGCCTGGCCCAGATGGGGTCACCATCGATCTCAAGCTGTCTCACCAGGCCATTGCCGAGGCCATTGGCTCAACCCGCGTCACCATCACCCGCCTGTTGGGAGAGCTGCGCAAGAAGAAGTACATCTCCATTCACAAGAAGAAGATCACCGTACACGACCCGATGCGGCTGAGCCATCGCTTTGCCTAGAAGGAAGAGGAGAACACTTCCTGAGCAGCACCTTGCCCAGGCAAACCCCGCTCGACGGCTGGTTGAAGCTCTGGCCGGCCTATGTTCAATCTACTGCTGCAGCCTTGAAGAATCTCTGTGCCCGAAGGACAGACTTAAAGTTTTCTGGAAGCTGACCGGATCGCGGGCAAAAACCTACTAGTCTATGGGGGGATCTGGCTTTGGCCAGAGCTATCTAGCCAATTGCTGAGGTGTAACTGTGGAAACAGCCATCGAGTGGATTACCGCCCATGAGATCCTCGACTCGCGAGGGCGTCCCACCCTAGAAGCCCTGGTGGGTCTAGCCAATGGGGCAACGGGCTTGGCGCAGGTTCCCAGCGGTGCTTCGACCGGCACCTTTGAGGCCCACGAGCTGCGGGATGGGGATCCCAAACGCTACGGCGGTAAGGGCGTGCTGAGGGCGGTGGAAAACATCCTTGGCCCCATCCAGTCGGAGCTGCAGGGAGAAGATGCCCTCAACCAAGCCCGTATTGACCAGTTGCTGATCGACCTGGACGGCACCCCCAACAAGTCCCGCCTGGGGGCCAACGCTATTTTGGCAGTTTCTCTGGCGACAGCCAAAGCGGCTGCGGAAGCAGTGGGCTTGTCTCTTTACAAATACCTGGGGGGGCCCTTTGCCAACCTGCTGCCGGTGCCGCTGATGAACGTGCTCAACGGCGGCGCCCACGCCGACAACAACGTCGATATTCAAGAATTTATGCTTGTGCCCATTGGAGCGGCCAGCTTTCGCGAGGCGCTGCGCTACGGGGCTGAGGTGTTTGCGGTACTAAAACAAGTGCTGCAGCAGAAGGGGCTGTCCACCGGTGTGGGGGATGAAGGGGGGTTTGCTCCTGATCTCGACTCCAATGCGGCGGCTTTGGATCTGCTGATGACGGCTATTGAACAGGCAGGCTACAAACCGGGAGCAGATATCGCCTTGGCCTTGGATGTGGCCGCCAACGAGCTGCTGCAGGATGGGCAATATCACTTTGAGGGCAAAGCCCACAGCGCGGCTGAGATGGTGGCTTACTACCAGCAACTGCTGGCCAACTATCCCATCCTTTCCATTGAAGATGGGCTGGCGGAGGAAGACTGGGCCGGCTGGCAAGCCATGACCGCTCAACTGGGATCCCGGGTACAGCTGGTGGGAGATGACCTGTTTGTAACCAACCTGACCCGCCTGCAAAAGGGTATCGACAGCGCCGCCGCCAACGCCATTTTGATCAAGCCCAACCAAATCGGCACCCTGACGGAGACCGTCTCGGCCATCCAATTGGCAGTTCAAGCCGGCTTTCGCACCATCATCAGCCACCGCTCTGGCGAGACGGAAGACACCACCATTGCCGACTTGGCGGTGGCCACCCGTGCCGGGCAGATCAAAACCGGATCCCTCTGCCGCAGCGAGCGCATTGCCAAGTACAACCAACTGCTGCGCATCGAAGACGAGCTGGGGGAAGCGGCAGTGTATGCCGGTCGGGTGGGCCTGGGTCCTAGAGCTCGCTAACTTCCCGTTCCGTCCCAGGGGATCCCTAGCACCTGCACCAAAAAGGCCCAGCGGTCGGCAGCTTCCTCAATCAGCTTGCTGGTGGGCTTGCCGGCCCCGTGCCCTGCCTTGGTGTCGATGCGGATGAGGATGGGCTGGGATCCCCCCTGGGCTGCCTGCAGGGCAGCGGCAAACTTGAAGCTGTGGGCGGGCACCACCCGGTCGTCGTGATCTGCGGTGGTGATCAGGGTGGCGGGATAGGCAGTGCCGGGCTTGAGGTTGTGCAGAGGGGAATAGGCGTAGAGGGCCTTGAATTCCTCCGGGTTCTCCGGGGATCCGTACTCGGAGATCCAGGCCCAGCCGATGGTGAACTTATGAAAGCGCAGCATGTCGAACACCCCCACGGCGGGCAGGGCTGCCGCAAAGAGATCCGGCCTTTGGGTCAGGCAAGCCCCTACCAAGAGGCCGCCGTTGCTGCCGCCGGAGATGGCCAACTTGGCGGGGTTGGTGTAGCCATGGGCTATCAGCCACTCGGCAGCGGCAATAAAGTCGTCGAACACCTTTTGCTTGTTGAGCTTGGTGCCCGCCTGGTGCCACTCTTCTCCGTACTCGCCGCCGCCGCGCAAACTTGGCTGGGCATAGACACCGCCCATTTCCAGCCAGGCCACCAGACCCACTGAAAAGCTGGGGGTAAGTGAGATGCCAAAGCCACCGTAGCCATACAGCAGAGTGGGGTGATCCCCTGTCCGAGTCAGGCCACGGCGGTGGACGAGAAACATGGGGATGCGGGTGCCGTCTTTGCTGGTGTAAGACACCTGCTGCACCTCGTAGGCCTGGGGATCGAAATCCACCTGGGGCTGACGGAACAGGGTGCTGGTGCCGCTGGTGAAATCGTAGCGGTAGATGGTGGGCGGGGTAGTGAAGCTGGTAAAGGTGTAGAAGGTCTCGGTGTCGTAGCGCTTGCCGCCAAAGCCGCTGGCGGATCCCAGCCCGGGCAGCGGGATTTCTCCTAGGTAGGTGCCGTCTAAAGCAAAGGTCTTGATCTGGGTGTGGGCGTCTTTGAGGTAGAAGGCCACAAACTGATTGTTGATCAAGCTAACCCCCTGCAGGGTCTCCTCCGCCTCGGGGATCACCTCCTGCACCTGGTCAGGCTGCTCCAAGTCAATCGCCACCAGTCGCCGCCGAGGAGCTTGGCAGTCCGTCAACAGCCAAAAGCGGGATCCGTCGTTGCCCACGAAGCTGTATTCGGCCTCAAACTCGCGGATGAGCTCTACTACAGGAGACTGGGGATCCCGCAAGTCTTTGTAGAAGATGAGGTTTTTGGGATCCGTGCCCCGCCAGACGGAGATGATGAGGTAATTCCCATCTTCAGTAACCCCGCCGGCAAAGCCCCACTCTTTTTGGTCGGGGCGGTGATAGACCAAAACATCTTCTGACTGGGAGGTGCCCAGGCGGTGGTAGTAGAGCTTCTGGAAGTAGTTGGCGCTTTCGTATTCGCTGCCCGGGGCTGGTTCGTCGTAGCGGCTGTAGAAAAATCCTTGTCCATCCAGCGTCCAGCTTACTCCCGAGAACTTAATCCAGCGCAGGTGATCCGGCAAATCCTCGCCGGTCTCGATGTCCCGCACCTTCCACTCTTGCCAGTCGGAGCCGGAGCAGGAGAGGCCATAGGCTAGATACCGTCCAGCGTGCTCCGCACCGCTGTCGCGAGCGCGGCTGATGGCAATGCCCGCTAGAGCCACCGTGCCGTCTTCCGAGAAGGTGTTGGGATCCAGCAAAACCCGCGCCTGGCCCTCTAGACTTTCTTGGGTGTAGAGAACGCTCTGGTTTTGCAGGCCGTCGTTTTTGAAGTAGAAGTAGCGGCCCCCTTCTTTGAAGGGCTGGCTGTATTTTTCATAGTTCCAGAGCTGGGTCAGGCGTTCTCGGATCCGCTGCCGGGCTGGGATCTGCTGCAAGTAGTTAAAGGTAAGGTGGTTTTGCGCCTCAATCCAGGCCCGCGTTTGCTCCGAATCCAGATCCTCCAGCCAGCGGTAGGGATCCGGCACCGGCTGCCCGTGGTAGATGTCCACAACAGTGGGATCGGGATAGCTGGGCGGGTAGTTGAGCATGAGACCTAAGCGCTAGAGCATGACTCTAGTCAATAATAAGCTCAACTATACTGAAAATAATGTATAATATGTTCAGTACGGATTACTACCAGTTGATCTTTCTGTTTACTTTCGAGTCTGCCAACATGGTAGCCAAAGCAAAGCAGAAAATTGGTAGTAAGACGACACGGAAACTGCGCTTTGGGTATTCTACTCAAAGCTTTGCGGGATACCGCCATTCTGGTTGGAAACAAACAGAATGCTATCGCTGCATAGTTGAACAGTGATGTTCAGCAGTGTTCAGCGTAAATGTATCAGACCCATTCCACTATGGCAGAGGAGAAGCCAAAAACCCACTCTCCGGCTTTTGCCAGGCATGCTCGCTATAGTGGAAGCCGAGTTGCGGGATAGATTCTGTGTTGCAGGCTTCTCCTTTCTTCCAGGCCGGGCGGATGGGCGCCTATCCCCTGGGCTCAGGCTGCTATCACTTCTCGGTGTGGGCGCCCTTGGTTGAGCAGGTGGAGCTGAAGCTGCTCAGCCCTGTCCAACGTTGCTTTACTCTAGTGCGGGATGAGCAGGGCTATTGGCAGGGGGAGGTGGACGGGATCCCACCTGGGCCAGTGGACTACCTCTACCGCCTGCACACCCAGGCAGGGGTAGTGGAGCGACCAGACCCGGCCTCCCGCTGTCAACCGCATGGCGTCCACGGCCCTTCGCGGGTGGTGGATCCCCACTTCGACTGGCAGGATCAGGGGTGGAAGGGGATCCCCCTGTCTCAGTGGATCCTCTACGAGCTGCATGTAGGCACCTTTACCCTCGAGGGCACCTTTGCTGCTCTGATCCCTCGCCTGCCGGAGTTGGTGGAGTTGGGGGTAAACGTGCTGGAGCTGATGCCGGTGGCCCAATGCCCGGGGGGACGCAACTGGGGCTACGACGGTGTTTATCCCTACGCGGTGCAGACCGCCTATGGGGGAGCTGAAGATCTGAAAGCCCTGGTGAACGCCTGCCACCAACTGGGCTTGGCCGTCATCTTGGACGTGGTCTACAACCACCTGGGGCCGGAGGGGAACTACCTGCGGGATTTTGGCCCCTACTTCACCGACAAGTACCACACCCCTTGGGGGGATGCCCTCAACTTCGACGACTGCTATTCTGACGGCGTGCGAGAGTTTTTCCTACAAAACGCCGAGTACTGGCTGGAGGAGTTTCATCTCGATGGGCTGCGGCTGGACGCGGTGCATGCCATCTACGACTTCAGCGCCTACCCCTTCTTGCAGGAATTGGCAGAGCAGGTGGATGCCCTAGAAGCTCGCACTGGCCGGCCCAGGGTTCTCATTACCGAAAGCGACCTCAACGATGTCCGCCTCATCACCCCCCGAGAGCAAGGGGGCTACGGGCTAGATGCCCAGTGGTGCGATGACTTCCACCACTCACTTCACACCCTGCTTACCGGGGAAAAGACAGGCTACTACCAGGACTTTGGCGAATTGGAGCACCTGGCCAAGGCTTACCGGGAGAGCTACGTTTATTCTGGCCAGTACTCCTGCTACCGCGCCAGGCGTCACGGCAACTCCGCTGTTGGGCGACCGGGATCCCAATTTGTTGTCTGCATTCAAAACCACGACCAGGTGGGCAACCGCAGGCTGGGAGAGCGCCTTAGCCAGCTCACCTCTTTCGAGGGCCTCAAATTGGCTGCCGCTGCCCTGCTGCTAGCTCCCATGCTGCCGCTGCTATTTATGGGGGAAGAGTATGGGGAAGTGGCGCCATTTCTGTATTTTGTCAGCCACGGGGATCCCGACCTGGTGGAAGCGGTGCGCCAAGGACGCCGCCGCGAGTTCAGCGCCTTTGCCTGGCAGGGAGAGCCGCCGGATCCCCAAGCTGAGGAGACTTTCCTGCGCTCCAAGCTCAATTGGGACTTGAAAAAAGCCGGTCACCACCAGGTTCTCTGGAAGTGGTACCAGGCCCTGATCCGGCTGCGCAAAACCCAGCCGGCCCTCCAGCATCTGGAGCGGGATGGAGTGGAAGTGGAGCTGTTTTCGGGCGCTGGCCTTGCCCTGCACCGCCGCCACGGATCCCAGTCTTTGCTTGCCCTTTTCAATTTCAGCCCCGATCAGCCAGTCACCTATACCCAATGGCCCAGCGGCACCTGGGAAAAACTTTTGGACAGCCATGAGACCCAGTGGTTGGGCAAGGGATCCCAACTGCCGGCAGAAAGCCAAGGGGATCCGGTTGAGGTACTGGGCTATGGGGTGGGCCTCTATGGTGCTTTGCACCGCTAACGCAGATGGCTGCGGCCAGAAGGGAAATCTCGACCGCTCCAGACCTGGCAAACGGAAACGGTCTAGCCGATCTTCGCGCCGCGGAAATAGAGGGAGTCAGGCAAGGGCCTGCGGGCGAGGCTGGGATTTCGGGAAGGTTTGCTCACCGGTTGGCCGCGATAGGTCAGCTTGGGCTTGGCAGGGTTGCCCGTAGGAGCAGCCTCTGGTTGGGACTGCACGGGTACGCCCGGCGACAGTTGAGCCCACACTTCCGCGTGATTCTCAAACTGCACCACAATGCTAAGAAATCCCCTTTCAATGTCGGCGCGACAGGCAGATATCGCGTCTTGGGCGCGTTTGTACACTTGCCGAAGGGTGTAGAAGTGATTCTGAAACTTGATCACCTCCACCAAACCCTGAGGAGTCGAAGCCCAGAAGCCACTGTCTGTATCGCTGTAGTCGAGAATAACCATGGCTAACTCCTACACTGACGAGTGGATGGATAAAGAATTCCCAACTCTTCCACTATGGATATCAAACGTCATGAAACGTAATGGTGAGCTTGATCACATTGACAATGTTTCGATATCTCTTGAGTGTCTTGATTGCAGCTATGTTGAATTACAGTAGTGCAACCGCTCCTTGGCTCTCAACTTTCCTCTTCCTAATGAGATAAAAACTGCGAGTTAGGGCCTCGGCGGTGCAGATTGTCAGGGGAACGTCTCAAGCTCGTTCAAAGCCCCTATTTTCAGATAGAATATCTACAGAATCACTATGGAAATAACTTGTAATCTTGACCGCAGCCGTAGCGCCAAGCCTCGCGGCGCCGCTTCCAGAAGTAGTCCTGGGGGTTGGTTTCCGGCTCCGGGCGATCCGTTAGCCTTTGCAGCAGCTCGTAGAGGCCAAGGGCGCCAAAGTGGCCCGCCCATGCCACCAGCTCCGGCAACCCCAACCGAGGCAAAAGTCTGGCTACCAAGCTGGGATCCCGACTCATCGCCCCCCACAGGGCCTGGGCCAAGCCGCCGAACTGCACCACATCCTGCAAAAAGGGCTGCACCACCTGGGGGCCGGCGGCAAACATGGCCTCAAACACCCTGCTCAACAAGCGGTTAATGCTATCGGGATCCCAGGTTTTCTCCCGCAGAGGGGGAATCATGGCCTTCTGAAATAGCCAGGTCACGGCCAAGTTGGGCTGGTAGGGTTGCAGCAGGGCCAGGGCTGCCTGGTTCAACTGCCGTTGCGCCAGGGCCTCGTGGATCCCCTGCTGTAGGCGATCCAGGTGGCGCAACATGGCGCCAAAGCCGCCAAAGCTGAGGGGAGACTGGCTGCCACTGCTGTCCCCCACTGCCAACAGGCGATCCCAAGGCAGTTGCAGCGGGCTACGGCGGTAAGCGGGAAAAACGCCACATAGCTTGCGCACCCAGCGGATCTGGGCCAGCTCCACCCCCTGGTAGGCTGGCAGCAGCCGGCAGTAATCCCGCCAGAGCTGCTCTAGACTAGGCCGCTCCGGATCTCGGTCGCAGTAGGTGAACAGATAGGTGGTGCGCCCATCGCGGGCAGGGAAAGCTTCCCAAAAGGGCTGGTAGCCGTTCTGGGCTGGGGTAAAGCTGTAGAAGAGATCTCCCGTGGGTTGGTCGGGCAGCCCCTGGGCACAGGATCCCACCACCAGACAGACGCTATCTGGCGGCTGCCCTTGGCGAGCCTGGGCCGCGATGGGCGAGCGGTGCCCCATGGCATCCACCAGCAGTTGAGCACGGATCTGTCCCTTGGTGGTCTGGAGGCAGATCCCATCGGGGTGAACGGTGGCACTTTGAAAGGCAGTCTGCTCCCACACTTGGCCCCCCCAGGCCAGGAAATGCTGCTTGAGGAACTCCAGGAGGCTGACTGGATCCACGCCCACATTCAGCACTCCCTCCACCCACCAGTGGGGGCCCTCCCCAAAGCCAATCCGCCCCCTCGGGTAGTGGGTAACCTGGACTGCCTCCCACTCGGGCGGGGTAAGCAGCTCCAGCTCTAACAACACCTGCAGCTCCTGGTGTGAGGTGTTCCACTCCTGCTCCCGCCCCCGCAGGATCCCGCGCTCCAGCAGGATCACCCGCCAGCCCCGCTTGGCCAAAGCCGCTGCCAAGAAGATCCCCAGGGTGCCACCGGCAATGACAACATCCACCTCCCAGCTGCCCAAGCTCTGGGAAGCCTGCTGCACG
Organism: Thermostichus sp. MS-CIW-25; assembly: GCF_054060015.1. Lineage (NCBI taxonomy): Bacteria > Bacillati > Cyanobacteriota > Cyanophyceae > Thermostichales > Thermostichaceae > Thermostichus > Thermostichus sp. MS-CIW-25. The sequence continues at coordinate 8,534 of NZ_JBSSCS010000046.1, read as the reverse complement.
ACTGTCGGCGGTAACTCCCTCCGCCTCTGCCGCAGGGATCCCCACCAGGCATCCGAGGCGGGCAAGGCTTCCGGCGGGGGGACAACTTCAGCCATCGGCAGGAGGAACTTCACTCTAGACCAAGCCCCGACTTTTGAGGCGACGATGAATCAAAACCAGCGTATCCGCCTCGCCGACATTGCCCGGAAACAACACCACCGGCAGGTTGGGAAAGCGGGGATGATCGGACGGGGTGATCACCATCGAGATCCCAGGGTAGACTTGCCCCAGCAGACGCACCGCCGGCAAGTTGAGGCCAGTGCTGAGGGTGTCGTTGGAGGTGATGCCACCCTTGCTGATGAGGTAGCCAATTCCCGGCGGCAACCCCTGCACCACGCCCATCAACAACCGCGAAACCTTCTGTCCAAAAGCCAGGCGCCTTTCCACGGAGCCCTTTTCAAAAGTCAGTTCCTCCCGGCTGGTGTAGACCACCGGCGTCAGACCCTTCTCGTAGGCGCTGTGAACTTGGGCCAGGATCCCTGGCAGCAGCTCCGCGTCGGGATCCAATAGTCGCCTCACCTCCACCTCGATGCCTTGGGTTTCAGGCTCCTGCAGAAGGCGGGCCAACTGCTGGCTGGACTTTTGCACGTGGGATCCCACGATCACCACCCCCGGTTGAGAGGAGCGAACAAACTGCCCCATCTGTTCCGGGGGAACGGGTTGTGGCGGCAACTGGGCCAGAGCCGTCAGGAGGCTGGCGGCACTGCGAAACAAAAAGCGTTTGCCTTGAGAGGCTGCCGCCAAAACATCTTGGGCAAACCGATCCAGATCCGCTTGAGTTTCTCCATCCACTACACAGCAGATATTCCCCTGCAAGGCCAGCAGCCGCGGCAAACAGCCAGAGCGAATCTGCTCCAGGGTAAATCGCTCCACTTGGTCAGCCCGGATCCGCCCCTGTGTTTTCTCCTGCACATAGTCCGGCAAATAGCTGTGGTGGTAGGCAAACACCGAGTCGCGGGCAAACTCCGTCTCATGCACCGGCACCCAGCGCTCCCCCACCCGTAGGTAGTGGACACTGTTGCGGGTGATGCGCCCTCCCTCAAAAAAGGCCGGCACCAGAAAATGGGCATCAAAAGGCCCCAGCTCTGCTGCCATCACATCCGTTTCCAGGGGGTAATGCCCCCGCAGCGTCGAGTCGGAGCGGCTAACAAAAAGGGCCCGCTCCCACCCCAGCTCCCCCATGGCCTGCTTGAGGGCCCGGCAGACCGACCGCGTCACCTCTTCGGCCTTGGCCGGCGGCAGGGATCGGGTGTTGGTGAGGATAAAGCGAATTGGCGAGCTATCCTGCAACCCCAGCTTCAAAGTCTGCGGATCCCAGCGGGTGAGGAGCAGGCAACTGTGAACGGTTTGGGATCCGGTGGGATCATCGTCCAACACAACGATAGGGGGGAGAGCCATGAGACCGTCTCAATCGACAAAGCAACCCGAGAACTCCAGAGGACGAATCCCCCTCAGAGGGCAACCGCTGTTCTCATCTTCGCCTAAGTTGGCCGTCTTCCCTGCCCCTATTCCAGGCGAAGTTTGCCATGATTGAGATCAACTGGCTCTGTTGAATCCAAAACGACTGCAGACATTTCCCCCCTGCCCACATTCATGGGAGAAAGCCATGGGGCAAGCCGAGCTGCAACTTCACATCAAACGGGTACAGCAGGACGTGCTGCGCATGGGGGCGCTGGTGGAAAAGTCGGTGGTCTTGGCCCAGCAGGCCCTGTTTGAACAGAACTTGGCCGCCGCCGAACAGGTGATCGCCCAAGACAAGCAAATTGACCGTTTTTATCGTCAAATCGAGAAAGACTGTATTAATTTGATTGCCTTGCGCTCCCCGGTGGCGCGGGATCTGCGCTGGATCAGTACCCTGATGCAACTGGTACGCGATCTGGAGCGGATTGGCGACTACGCCAAAGATTTGGCCGAAGTGGCCCTGCGCTTGGTCATGTACCCGCCGCCCCCGGAGCTGGGTCGTATTCAGGTGATGATGCAGCGTTGCCAGAAAATGCTCAGCCACAGCCTGGTGGCCCTGACAGAATTGGACGCCGACCTGGGCCGACAATTGAAGCAGGAAGACGACGCCGTTGATGAAGACTACACCAACCTTTACAATACGTTGGCGCAGCAGTCGGACATCAGAGGATCGATCGAGCCTATCCTGTTGATGTTGCTGGCGATCCGCTACCTAGAACGTCTGGCCGACCACAGCACCAACATCGGTCAGCGGGTAGCTTTTATCGTCACCGGCCAGCGTGACTAACGCCAACGGGTTGGGTCTTGCGATGTCTTAACCCCTCTTTTTCTTTTTTGCCAATACCCAAAATGGACTTCTCTCGAATTTTTCAGCATTTTCTCTCTCAGCCTCCCGATCAATTGACCGACAAAGATACTCTTCTTGCCCTCTTGCAGTCCCCCGACCCAGAAGCGCCGGAAATGCTGGAGATTGCCCTCGATGGCCTGGTGCGGGCTGGGTTTCTGGAACGATCCGGGGATCCCCCTCGCTATCGGCGCAAGCCGGACGAATCTTTGGTGGTGGGGCGTTTGCGCTGTTCCAGCAAAGGCTTCTGCTTCGCCATTCGGGACGAGCCGGGGGTGGAGGATGTGTACATCCACGGCAGCAACCTCAGCGGCGCTTGGAATGGGGATCAGGTGTTGGCGCGGGTCACCAAAGATGGCAACCGTCGCCGCAGCCCTGAGGGAGAGGTGGTGGCCGTTGTGGAGCGGGCCAATTCTGCCCTGGTGGGTCGCCTCAAACAGACGGAACAGGGTTTTCGGGTGGTGCCCTTGGACGACCGGCTGCTGTTCGAGCTGGCCCTGACGGAGGGATCCCCTGTCGAGCTGGCGGAAGGGCGGGTGGCCTATGTGGAGGTGAATCGCTACCCGCTGGGGGATCTGCCCCCAACCGGAACCATTCGCAAAATTTTGGGCGACGGCCCAGAGGCCTCCATCGATGCAGATTTGGTCTGTTGCAAGTACGACCTACCGCAGGAGTTTCCCGCCCCGGTGTTGGAGGCAGCAGCAGCTCTGCCCAAAAAGCTCAGCCGCTCTGACCAAAAGAGCCGCCGCGATCTGCGCGATTGGTTTTGCATCACTTTGGAGCCTTTGGATCTGCAGCATCCCCACGGCTTGGAACCCAACGTGGCTGTTTCCTTGCAGCGGCAAGAGAATGACCACTGGCTGCTGGGGATCCACATTGCTGACGTGGCCCATTGGCTGGATCCCGACCACCCCTTGGAGCAAGAGGCTCAGCAGCGGACGGCCACCGTCTACCTCGATACGATGGTGCTGCCTCTCTTTCCGCCGGAGGTGCACAACCGCCTGGCTCTGTTGCCACAGCAGGAGCGCTTGGCCTATTCACTGCTAGTGACCCTCGACCCAGAAGGGGTGGTACAAAACTTCGAGATCTACCCCAGCCTGGTGCAATCGCGGGCTCACCTGTCCTATGGTCAGGTGCAGGCTCTTTTGGCCACCACCGCCGACTTGGGCCCCGACGAAGAAGTGCCGGAGTTGATGGCCCTGCTGCAAAATCTGCTGCGCCTCAGCCAGATCCTGCGGGCCAAACGTCACCAGGCGGGGGGATTTGACCTGCCCCTGTTGGATTTGCTCACTCCCCACTCTGCCGATGAAAGCAGCTATGGCCCCCTCTTGATCAGCGATCGCCTCGGCGCCCATGCCCTGATGACGGAAATTCTCCTGCTGGCCAACCAAATCCTGGGCCACCATTTGCGCCAGTTGGGGATCCCTTCTTTGGCCCGCGTGCAGCCTGCCCCTGCCGCCGAGGCCCTGCAGAGCTTTTTGCGCCTGGCCAATGCCATGAAGCTGGATCTGAATTTGCAAGATCCCGCTGTCGTAACTCTGGCGGACTGGCAGCGGATTTGTGCCCGCATCACCGCTCCCGATGTGTTGGCCTCTGGCGCGAGCCCGGCCTTGGTGGCGCAGATGCTGGCCACCTTGCCCCCGGTCGAGTATCGTCTCCAGCCTCTGGAAGAGCAACTCGGCCATTTTGGGTTGGGCCTCAAAGAACCCTACGCCACCTTTACGGCCCCCTTGCGCCGCTATGCCGACTTGCTCAATTTGCGTGCTCTGCACCTGGCCCTGAGCAAAGGACGCGATCGCCGCAGCTCTCGCTCCAAAACCGTGGTGGATCTGCACGGCCCCAGCGGCTACGGCCAAATCGACTGGCAGGTGTTGCCGCCCAAGGTGCAGGAGGAATGGCAGGCGTTTCTCCAGGCGCAACTGCCCAAAATTCAGGAGGGGTACCGGATCCGGCAGCAGGCGGAACGGGAGCTGATGGGCCTGAAGCGCTCTGAGTTCATGCAAAAGCACCTGGGAGAGGTGTTCCCCGGCCTGATCATCGGCGTCCAGAACTACGGCTTTTTTGTCCAGGTGGATCCCATCTTGGCGGAAGGCTTGGTGCGGGTCAGCACCCTGAAAAACGATTGGTACGAGTACCGCAGCCGTCAGCAGGCGCTGGTGGGACGCAAGAGTCGGCGCCAGTTTCGCCTGGGGGATCGGGTGGAGGTGCAGATTAAGAACGTGGATTACTACCGCCAACAAATTGACCTGGCGGTAATCGGGGAAGGCCGTCCCTACGAAGAAGAAGAATAAGGCGGGGATCCCTCCATGGATCGCAGCTGGAGAGGACGGTTGTTGCGAACTCTGGCTCTGGCAAAATAGGCGATACCTAGATCAGGAAGGTCCTACCGGAGCTTCCGGCACCCAGCTCTACTGCCCCGAAAGAGTCCAGGGTGCTCCCTGTGTCTGTATTGCCTTCCTATACTGAGTAGCAAAGCTCTGCCGAACTTCTATGCAGCCCACCAATCCCAACCAATTTACCGAAAAAGCTTGGAGCGCCATTGTCCAGTCCCAAGATGTGGCCCGGCGGCACCAGCAGCAACAGTTGGAAACCGAGCATTTGCTGATCTCCCTTCTGGATCAAGAAGGGGGGCTCACCCAAACCCTCCTGCAACGGGCAGGTATCGATCCGAGGCTGGTGCGGGATAAAGTGGAAAGCTTCATCAACCAGCAGCCCAAGTTGGCGCGGGTGGATCAGCTCTACTTGGGTCGCGGCCTGGAAACCACCCTAGATCGCGCCGAGGAATTCCGCAAGGAATACGAAGATGACTTCATCTCGGTGGAGCACTTGTTTTTGGGATCCCTGCAAGATGAGCGGGTGGGCAAGCGGGTCTTGGCACCCCTGGGCCTGACGGTAGAGCGCCTCAAACCGGTCATCAAAGAGGTGCGAGGCAAACAGCGGGTCACCGACAAAAACCCCGAATCCCGCTACGAAGCCCTGGAGCGCTATGGCCGCGATCTCACCCAGGCGGCCCGCGAAGGGAAGCTGGACCCGGTGATCGGGCGAGATGACGAGATCCGCCGCGTCATTCAGGTGCTCTCCCGCCGCACCAAAAACAACCCCGTCCTCATCGGCGAACCCGGCGTGGGGAAAACAGCCATTGTGGAGGGCCTAGCCCAGCGCATCAACCGGGGAGATGTGCCGGAGTCTCTGAAAAACCGGCGAGTCATTGCTCTGGACATGGGCGCTCTCATTGCCGGGGCCAAGTACCGCGGGGAATTTGAAGACCGCCTCAAAGCTGTGCTCAAAGAGGTCACTGAATCCGAAGGCCAGATCATCCTCTTCATCGACGAGCTGCACACCGTTGTCGGCGCCGGGGCCGGCGAAGGGGCCATGGATGCCGGCAACTTGCTCAAACCCATGCTGGCGCGGGGCGAGTTGCGCTGTATCGGCGCCACCACCCTGGATGAATACCGCAAGCACATCGAAAAAGATGCGGCCCTAGAACGCCGCTTTCAGCCGGTGTACGTGGATCAGCCTTCGGTGGAAGATACCATCTCCATCCTGCGCGGCCTCAAAGAGCGCTACGAGCTGCACCATGGGGTCAAAATCAGCGACTCCGCCTTGGTGGCGGCAGCGGTGCTCTCCAACCGCTACATCTCCGAGCGCTTCCTGCCCGACAAAGCCATCGACCTGGTGGACGAGGCGGCGGCCAAGCTGAAGATGGAGATCACCTCCAAGCCCGTCGAGCTGGACGAGATCGACCGGCGCATCATGCAACTGCAGATGGAGGAGCTCTCCCTGAAAAAAGAAGATGATGCTGCCTCTAGAGATCGCCTCAGCAAAATTGAGCAGGAGCTGGCCAACCTGACGGAGCGACAACGGGAGTTGAATGCTCGCTGGCAATTTGAAAAAGAGGCTATCGAACGCCTGCAAAGCCTTAAAGCCGAGCGGGACGCCGTCAAGCTTCAAATCGAACAGGCTGAACAAAAATATGACCTCAACCGCGCTGCCGAGCTCAAGTACGGCAAGCTGATGGAATTGGAGCGGCAAATCCAAGAGCAGGAGGCTCACCTGGCCAAGCTGCAGACCAACGGCGAGCCGCTGCTGCGGGAGCAAGTGACTCCTGAAGATATCGCTGAGATCGTCTCCCGCTGGACCGGGATCCCAGTCACCAGCCTGATGGAGTCGGAAAAGCAGAAGCTGCTGCGCCTGGAAGCCCATTTGCACCAGCGGGTGGTGGGCCAAGACGAGGCGGTAGCCGCCGTAGCGGCAGCCATTCGGCGCGCCCGGGCCGGCATGAAGGATCCCAATCGGCCCATCGGCTCTTTCCTGTTCATGGGGCCCACTGGCGTGGGGAAAACCGAGCTGGCCCGTGCTTTGGCGGAGTTCCTCTTCGACACTTCCGAGGCGATGGTGCGCATCGACATGTCCGAGTACATGGAGAAGCACTCGGTCTCTCGTCTAATCGGAGCTCCTCCAGGCTACGTGGGCTACGAAGAAGGCGGGCAGCTCTCCGAGGCGGTGCGGCGACGCCCCTACTCGGTGGTGCTGTTTGACGAGGTGGAAAAAGCCCACCCGGATGTCTTCAACATCCTCTTGCAGGTGCTGGACGATGGCCGCATCACCGACTCCCAAGGGCGGACAGTGGACTTCAAAAACACCATCATCATCATGACCAGCAACATCGGCAGCGACCTCATCCTGGAAATTGGGGCCGATGAAAGCCGCTACGAGGAGATGAAAACTCAGGTGCTGGCCATGCTGCGGCACCACTTCCGACCGGAGTTCCTCAACCGGGTGGACGAGCTGATCATCTTCCACGCCCTCACCAAAGAGCAAATTCGCCAGATTGTCGGCCTGCAAATGCAGCGGGTGGAAAAGCTGCTGGCAGATCAGCAAATCGAGATCCTGCTCACCGAAGAAGCCAAGGACTACCTGGCAGAGGTGGGCTACGACCCAGTGTTCGGGGCCCGTCCCCTGAAGCGGGTGATCCAGCGGGAGATCGAAAATCCCATTGCCACCAAGCTGCTGGAAAACGAGTTCCTACCCGGCGACCGCATTTTGGTGGATGTAGCCAACGAGCGGTTGATCTTCCGCAAGATCGGCTCTCAGCCCAGCCAAGAGCCGCCGGCGGCTGTGGCCGTCAGCTAAGTCGGGGTCCTTCCGTCAAAGCGTAATCACTTGGTCAGGTGGGTTGTCCTTCAAGGCCTCGTAGAGGTCAGGGAAACAGCCCACCTGCACTCCTTTGACGACGTTTTTGGGAACGCACCGAGCTGGCTCTCTGCGCCCGCGTCCTTGAGCGTCGCACCAGCGGGGTTCCCCTTCGGCTAAGTTGCGCTCCAGAGCGCACATGTCACACATCATCAGCAGGATGTTTTGCTCTTGGGCAACTTTGGCCAAGCGCTCGCCAATGGGATCCCCCTGCCGCAAAACAAAGCAGTTGTCGTCGAAAAAGAACATGCCCACCACCTCCGCTCCATGCACCCCTGCTTCTAGCTGAGGCAGGATCATCTGGCCCAATTTGTAGGTGCCGCAGCGGGGATGGGTGAACACGTAGGCAACTTTCATGAGGCCCTCCTTGCTGTTCTCAATTTTGATTATCAATGATTATCATTTTCAGAGTAACACGAGTTTCTGGGCCAGAGTTGCCGGACCCAGCAGGCCGAGGTGGAGGTTCATTGCGAACCTGCTTGAGACTGTTCCTGATGCCTTTGTGCTGTCCAGCTCCTCTCCCTTCGCAGGAGAGGGAAGTTACGATTATTTCGATTCAAACCAGGACGCTGCACCCACACCTAAAACGTTGGTCGCGTTGTCGCGTCAGCGTTGCGGAGCAATAATGCGGCGGGCCAGAAGGCTTTTCTCAATAGCCCAGGCGTCTCACCCTAACCTGAAATGACTACAGATTGTGGGTTTACTGAGGACACGGCCAATTATTCAGTGGCATTTCTCACTTGAGATGCGGGAGGGGTTTTCTGGCGGGTTGTCAGGATTTGGGGTTTCTAATTGCCAAGGCTGCTCTCGGAGTTGCTCTATTGAACCACTAGGTTGTGTTGATCTTCCATTTGAGCCAAAAGAGAGCACTGACGAGATAGAGAAAACTCAAGAAGTTCCTGGCCAATTTGTCAAAACGAGAACATAGATGCCGGTACTGCTTTAACTTATGAAAAAAGCATTCGATTAAATGCCTCTCTTGATACAGATGCTTGTC
>NZ_JBSSCS010000045.1:0-19800 GCF_054060015.1 Thermostichus sp. MS-CIW-25 | reverse complement strand
AGGTTCTGGGACGCCGGGGCTGGTGGCCTCATCAGCGCTTTACTACCCTATCCCCACCACCACCACCCCGTCAAGATATCCAACCCAAAATTTTTTGAAGCCAGAAGGGATCCGGATCCACCGTTAGACTGTTGAAGTGAGCTCAGATTGGGTCAGACGGGTTTATGGGGATTGTGATTGGGGCTGCTGCTCCTGACTTTAGCTTGCCTGCGGTGGGGAAAGGGATCCAAAAGGGAGCCCAGATTTCACTGGCGGCCTACCGGGGCAAGAGCAAGGTGTTGCTGGCCTTTTACCCGGCGGATTTTTCCCCGGTATGCACGAGCGAGATGCGTTGCTTTCGGGAGGATTGGGAAGCTTTCCGGGCCGCGGGCTGCGAGATCTTGGGGATCAGCAGCGATCCCCTCTCCAGGCACCAAGCCTTTGCCGAGCAGCTTAAGCTGGAGTTTCCTTTGCTGAGCGATGTGGACAGAACCGTGAGCCAGCAGTACGGGGTGGACAGCCTGCTGGGGACGCGGCGGGCCTATTTTTTGGTGGATAGCCAAGGGATCCTGCGCTACCAGCACGTGGAGTGGCTGCCCCTGTTCAAGCGAGACAACCGGGAGCTGCTGGAGGCCGTGAGGGCAATTAGCTAGACGTGGGATCCTCTGGGGTGGGCCAGAGAACCTGTTGCGGCTGTCCGGTGTCCGGTAGGGAGAGGGGAGTGTGGCCAAGGAGCTCCAGAAGCCAGCTACGCTGGGGCGGGATCCAGTTGCCCTGGCGAGCCCCAATTCCCAAAATGAGCTGGCTATCTTGCTGCTGCAAGCGGAAGAAGGTGGTGGCCCAGCTTCCCGCTTGATAAGCGAGGCTTTCCCCGTCGTCTTCGTAGAGAGTGAAGCTGCCGTTGCCGGGGTAGAGCTTGAGGCGCAGTTGGTCACGGCGCAGGCGGACGGTGGATGGGCAGGGGGGAGCCAGAGGCAGGATGGAGCCACCCTGCACAAACAATGGCAGTTGCTCAAGAGGGGCAGGGGCGAGAATGTAGCCGGGGCCGGTGTGGGCCTGACCTGTCCACCAATCGAACCAAGTGCCCTGGGGCAGATAAACAGCGCGGCACCGCACGCCAGGCCGAACCACAGGGGCAGCTAGGAGGGCGGATCCCAGCATGACTTGATCCGAGATCTCGTAGGTTTGCGGATCGTCGGGAAACTCGTAGAGAAGGGGGCGCAAGATGGGGGATCCGGTTTGGCTGGACTCCCAAAAGAGGCTGTAGAGGTAGGGCAGCAGTTGGTAGCGCAACTGGATGGCCTGCCGGCAGATGGCTTCAATCTCTGGGCCAAAGCTCCAGGGCTCGTGGGGGCGGGTGCCCAGGGCGCTGTGGCCGCGCATGAGGGGGTAAAGAATTCCCATTTGCATCCAACGGGCAAACAGCTCGGGAGTGGCATTGCCACCGAAGCCGCCGATGTCCGCACCCACGAAGCTCACCCCCGACAGGCCCAGGTTTAGGAGCATGGGCAGGGACATCTCCAGGTGTTCCCAGGAGGATTGGTTGTCGCCTGTCCAGACGGCAGACCAGCGCTGGATCCCAGCAAAGCCGGAGCGAGTCAGCACGAAGGGGCGCCGGTTGGGGTTGAGCTGTTCCAAGCCTTCACGGGAAGCGCGTGTCATCAGCAGGCCGTACAGGTTGTGAACTTCGGCGTGGGTGGTGGGTTCGTCGGGTGGGCCTTGGGGGGCATCGAGGGGGATATCGACGATCTGGCCGCCGTCTCCAAAGGGGCGGTCGTTGAGGGCCGGCTCGTTCATGTCGTTCCAGATGCCATCCACACCGGCTTGGGTGAGAACCCGTTGCCAGGATCCCCACCACTGCCGCACTCCGGGGCGCAAGAAGTCGGGAAAGAGGACTTTGCCTGGCCAAACGTAGCCATGGAAGAGGTGGCCGTCGGCGCGGCGGATAAAGAAATCCTGGGCCAAGCCCTCGTCGAAGACGGCGTAGTCGGCTTCGGGCTCGAACTTGACGCCGGGATCCACAATGGCTACCACCCGGAAGCCAGCCTCGTGGAGTTGGGCCATGAGCCGGGCCGGTTCGGGGAAGCGGCGGGGATCCCAGGTGAAGACGCGGTAGCCGCGCATGTAGTCGATATCCAAATAGATGACGTCGCAGGGGATCTGACGTTGGCGAAATTGCTCGGCTATTGCCTGCACCTGAGCGGCACTGGCGTAGCTCCAGCGGCACTGTTGGTAGCCCAAGGCCCAGAGGGGGGGAAGAGGGATCCGCCCGGTAAGTTGGGTATAGGTATCGAGCACCAAGTCTGGAGTGGGGCCGTAAATGAGGTAGTAGTCCAGCTCTGGGGCATGCACTTCGATGGCCCACTGCTCGGGATCCGTCTCCCCCAGATCGAACCGGCTCCAGTGGGTACAGTGCAGGAATAAGCCGTAGCAGAGGCCAGGGCGAAGCAACAAGGCAAAGGGAATGGCCTGGTAGAGATTGTCGCTGTGGGCATCGTAGTTCCAGCAGTCGCGAGTCCAGTGGCTGTAGCGCCGGCCTCGTTTGTTGAGCAACCCTGCCCGTTCCCCCAGGCCGTAGATGTGCTCGGCAGGGTGGAGGTGTTTGACCAGGCGGATGCTATCGGATCCCCAGGTAAGGCCGGAAGGGACATCGGCGCAGAACTCTTGCCCTTGAGAATCTTGAAAACTAAACCGGATGGGATCCCGATCGATCTGAACTTGCACCTGGGAGGTGGACAGGTGGATTTGGGTGGAGCTTTCCTGCAGTTCAAAGGGAGCCGGCGGCCACTCTTCATCGGCTGGAGCCACATCCCAGGAACGACGGGGCAAAAACGCTCCGCTGGGGCTAAAGCGCAGCCGAAACAGACGGGGGGTGAGCACCTGCATAGACCAGCGGCCCTGGGCACAGATGAGGTGGATCCCGCGAGAGTGAGCCTGGAGCTGTTGCAGGGATCCACAAGTTTGCCTTTGGGGTGGGCGGGCGGGGAATTGGCCATTCGCGTCAGCGGGACGGAGTCCCAAGATCTCGCCAGGTTCCAGCATGGTTTGGAGACAGATCGCCGCCCTCAAGGCTAACCTAAGGCCGGGAGGGAACAGCGGGTTGCCCACGCTTGTCCGTAGCGGGTTCTGCCCTCATCGGTACCCCTCTCCAGAAGAGCAGCGGCAATAATCGGTTAGCTCAGATCCCAGAATCCATCGCGAAAACGAGGCGGCAATGGCCATGAGGATCCCGGCGATCAAGCTTCTCTCCTCACTGCTGCTTTTTGGGGGGGTGTCCGTCCCCGCTGTCGTGGCGGCCTACCCGGTCAGCCCGGAGATGGTGATGACCCTGCAACGGGGGGATCATGCCCAAGCCTTGCCCAGGGCCAGAACGGAGCAAGCGTTTCGGGTAGTTACTTTGGCCCAGGGTTTGGAGCACCCTTGGGGGATGGCCTTTTTGCCGGATGGAACTCTCTTGGTTACCGAACGCCCAGGGCGGCTGCGCCGAGTTACCCCCCAGGGATTGGATCCCCAGCCCATAGCCGGTGTGCCCGAGGTGTTTGCCCAGGGGCAGGGGGGCCTGCTGGACATCGCCTTGCACCCCAACCATGCAGAGAACGGCTGGATTTATCTGTCTTATGCAGCGCCTGGGCCCGGTGGGGGAGGCACGCGGGTGGCGCGAGCCCGTCTGGGGGAAGGGGGCCTACAGGATCTGGAAGTGATTTTTGATATGGAGCGCAAAACCCCTGCCCGGCAGCACTTTGGCTCCCGTTTGGTCTTTGACGAAGAAGGATTCCTCTACATCAGCACCGGAGACCGGGGAGAACGGGATCGAGCCCAAGATTTGGGGGATTCTGCCGGTAAAGTGTTGCGCATTACGGATGCGGGCGGGATCCCGGCGGACAACCCATTTGTCGGCCAAGCAGGGGCTTTGCCGGAAACTTTTACCTATGGCCACCGCAACATTCAGGGAATGACCCGCCACCCTGAAACAGGGGCAATTTGGTCCCATGAACATGGGCCGCAGGGTGGGGACGAGATCAACATCTTGGCCCCCGGCGTCAACTACGGCTGGCCCCTAATCACCCACGGTCGAGAATATACGGGAGAACCCGTCGGCCAAGGACTGGCGGCAGCTCCCGGCTTGGCTTCCCCTCTGCTGCACTGGACGCCCTCTATCGCTCCTTCTGGCATGACTTTCTACACGGGAGAGGCTTTCCCCGAATGGCGGGGCAACCTGTTTGTGGGGGCGCTGGCCGGGCAACACTTGGCCCGTCTGGTACTGGATGGAGAGCGCGTGGTGGCAGAAGAGCGTCTCTTAGAGGGGGCGGTGGGCCGCATTCGCGATGTGCGGCAGGGGCCGGATGGACTCCTTTACCTGTTGACGGACGCCCCGAATGGATCCCTGCTGCGCCTGGAGCCAGCACCCTGAAGGCATCGGCTTAGGAGATGACGGAAACTATCCTGCTCCCGCTGGGCAGCTCTTTGGCGGGACAGGGACTTTCCCCAGAGTAGGGCCTGGGAACTCAAAAGCTGAGGCTCTCCCAGGAGACGTTAATGTCTTCCAAAAGCAGCGACTTGTTGTAAATCTGCAGGATAATCAACAAAAAGACGGCAAATAGGGCCATGAAGACCGCCATCAGGGGCGTGGTGCCCCAGCCGGGAGCCACTTTGCCGTATTCCGAGTTGAGGGGACGCAGCAGATCGCCCAGTCTGGTACGAATGGCCATAGGTTCTCGCAGTAAGTTAGGAACAGAACACATTGATGAAGTCGAAGATGACCAACCCGGGCGGTGGATCCTTGGTGCTCGGCACCGCCCAGACAGCCACCCCATTAAAATCACGCTATCAGAATCTGGCCAACCCCTTTTGCCTTGAGCAATGAATTGTAAACTTGTGTAATACTGTAGTCGAACGCTCTCAGGATCTGAGGACTCAGACTTAGATATGGAACCCACCTTTTCCCTAATTGTGGCGATTGCGGCAGTCACCATCTGCATCACCGCGTTTGCCATCTACACGGCCTTTGGCCCCCCTTCCAAGGACTTGCAGGATCCCTACGAGATGCACGAGGATTAAGGCCTGTCGTTGGGATATCTGGGTAAATGTCTGCTCGGTTGACCCCCCGTCTCTCCTTTCACAAGTACCAGGGGTTGGGGAACGATTTTATCTTGGTGGACAACCGCTGGCAGTCTCAACCCTGCTTGAGCCCGGAAGAGGCCGTCGCCCTTTGCAATCGCCGCTTTGGGGTAGGAGCCGATGGGGTTATCTTCCTGCTGCCGGGGCAGGAGGGGGCAGATTTCAGCATGCGCCTCTTCAACAGCGACGGTTCCGAGGCGGAGATGTGCGGCAATGGGATCCGCTGTTTGGCCCGCTTTCTGCAGGACTTGGGGATCCCAGGTCGGGATGGCGCCTACCAGATCCACACCTTGGCGGGGCGAATCGTGCCGCAGGTGCGGGCAGATGGGCTGGTCACAGTGGACATGGGGATCCCTCGCCTTTTGGCCAAGCAAATCCCCACCACCTTGGCCGAACCCGAGGAGAAGGTCATTCGGCAGCCGCTTGCAGTGGCCGGGCGAGAGTGGCGGGTGACGTCGGTGAGCATGGGCAACCCCCATTGTGTGGTCTTCCTGGAAGAAGAGGGATCCCTGGAGGAGCTGGACTTGGCAGCTGTGGGCCCCCTGTTTGAGCATCATCCGGCCTTTCCTGAGCGCACCAACACCGAATTTGTGCAGGTGCTCAGCCCGACTCGTCTGCGCCTACGGGTTTGGGAGCGGGGAGCAGGGGCAACGCTGGCTTGTGGGACGGGTGCCTGTGCCACTTTGGTGGCTGCTGTCTTGGAAGAGCGGGCAGAACCGCAAGCTACGGTGGAACTGCCGGGAGGAAATCTGGAAATTCGCTGGGATCCGAGCACACAGCATGTGTGGATGACCGGCCCTGCCCTGCACGTCTTCAGCGGCACCACTGCCGGTTGAGAACTAGGCTCCCAGACCCAACAGGAGGATGGCCAGCAGGCCGAGGATCCCATAGGCAACGCTCCAGCCCTGCCGCCAGATCAGCGCCAACGCCAGGCCCAACAAGACCAAGCCCAACCCCAGGCCGAGGCGCAGGAACAGGGGGTGAATCCATCGGTTGAGGAATCGTTTGAGCCAAGGGAACACCACCCCTAAGACGAAAGCCACAGCAACTGGGATCCAATCTGCCTGATCCCACTCCCCCAACAGGTAAAGGCCGCCCAGACAGATGCCCAAGCAGAAAAACAGCACCCGCATACCGGGATAGTCTTGTCGGTAGCTGGAAGCCAGATTCCGGGGCTCTTTGGGGTGGGCCAAGACCAATGGCTCTACGGCAAAACTTTCGCTCCACTCCGGCGCTTCTTCGGTTTGTCCGCGGCACCAAAGGTAAACGTTGACCTTGCGCAACCCCTGCAGCAGAGAGGCTTCCACCGCACTGCGCACCACCTCCATCACCTGCAGGGTATCCACCACATCGCCTGGCAGCCGTTCCAGCAGCACGTTGAGAACAGGCCCCTTCAGCTCGGCTCGGCCAAACAGCCGCAAGTCGGCAAGCTTGTAATCGAGGATTTGGTTCAAGATTTTGAGCTGGCGGCGCATGGGATCCCGCGAACAGAGAGCCGTCGTTCGACCGGTTGACTCAAAGCTTCAACATGACCGGTATGACCAGTCTAACGGTTGGGCCAGAGCGGCAGAAAAGAGACGTTCCCGGTGTGAAAAGGAGGTGGGACTATCCGATGAGGGTGCGAATGCACCGGCGAATGCTGAGGTTGGATCGCTCCAAGTCGGCAAATCCGCTCAGAAGAGTTCCCTGGCCATCCAAAAGCAGCAAAGCGGCCTGTTGGCGAAAATTGATCCCAGGCAAGGTTGCAGCGGCTATTTCTTGCAGCTTCTGGATGGTTTCTCCCTCAAAATCGACAGAGACGTACACAAATGGAGAAACCAAACGAGGATCCGTCGGCACGCTCTCTCGGATGACCTGCAAAACCAAATTTCGCACCAACAGCAGCCCCCTACCATCTACCAGCACAATCTGTCGCAGTCGGGGGTTTCGCCCGAACTCCAGGGCCAAACTTTTGGAGAGGGCTTCCGATTGCGAGCGGGTTTGGCTGTTGGTCAGGATCAGCGCTTGAATGCCGTCGTACCGACTTAAGTCAAGCTGCCCTCCGAAAACGCTCTCCACTTTGAAAGCCAGAGATTCATCACGGTTACCATTGCTGGGGCAGTTGCCGGCTTGAACGGGATCGAACGCGCCCGCCAAAAGCAGGACAAGGGTGACAAACCCCGAAGCGACAAGTCTCTTTGGCAAGCAAAGCCAGCAGCGGTTAGCCGGGGCACAGCAGCAGGACAGCACTCGGTTCATGGCGGGGAGTTCTGGAGCGGGCCGGCCAAATCTTAACCGATCTTCATCTTTGGTGCTCCAAAATGACCTCTCGGCTTCTCATCCCCATTGGGTTGGTGCCCATAATGGAAGGCAGTTTCTGGTTTGCTGGCCATGACTCACGCCTCTTTGCTGGATGCCCTCAACCCTTCTCAGCGCCAAGCGGTGCAACATTTTTGTGGCCCGTTGCTGGTGGTTGCCGGGGCAGGTTCCGGCAAGACACGCGCCCTCACCCACCGCATTGCCTACCTGGTTCGCCACTATCGGGTGGATCCAGGAGAAATTTTGGCCGTGACCTTCACCAATAAGGCTGCCCGTGAGATGAAAGAGCGCATTGAGCAGCTCTTTGCCGAGCAAGAAGCTCAAGAACAATTTGGGATCCCGCTGGAGCAATTGGAGCCAGCCCAAGTCACCCGGCTGAAATCCAGCGTTTACCATCGGCTGATTAAACCCCTTTGGATCGGCACTTTCCACAGCTTATTTGCCCAGATCCTGCGCATAGATATTGAAAAATATCAGGATCCCAAGGGGCGAAAGTGGACTCGCAACTTCTCGATTTTCGATGAATCAGATGCCCAATCCCTGGTGAAGGAGATTGTAACCAAGCAACTGAACTTAGATGAGCGCAAGTTTGACCCAAGGTCGGTACGCTACGCCATTAGCAATGCCAAAAACCAAGGCTGGACTCCTGCCGACCTGGAGCGCAATCAACCCAACTTCCGTGGCCGTACCATCGCCCAAGTTTACGAAATCTATGAAGACCAACTGGCAGCCAACAACGCACTGGACTTTGATAACTTGATTTGGATACCGGTGCAGCTTTTTCGACAAAATGAGCAGGTGTTGGCTTACTGGCACCAACGATTTCGACATATTTTGGTAGACGAATACCAAGACACCAACCGTACCCAGTATGAGCTGATCCGTCTGCTGGCCACCAACGGCGAGACCCGCAGATCTCAGTTGGATTGGAGGAACCGGTCGATCTTTGTGGTGGGAGACGCCGATCAAAGCATCTATCGGTTTCGCGGGGCAGATTTTACCATCTTGCTGGAGTTTCAAGAGACCTTTGGCGATGGTCTTCCGGACGATGATACCCGCACCCTGATCAAGCTGGAGGAGAACTATCGCTCTACAGCTACCATTCTGCAGGCGGCCAACGCCCTCATCGAGAAAAATACAGAGCGCATTGATAAAGTTCTCAGGCCAACCCGTCAGCAAGGAAGTCCGATTTTCCTTCATCAGGCGGATGACGAGATTGCAGAGGCTGAGTTTGTTGTCAATACCATCCGGCGGTTACACAGCCAAAATGCCAATGCTTTCTCCTGGGGAGATTTTGCCATTCTCTACCGCACCAACGCTCAATCCCGTCCTTTTGAAGAGGTTTTGCTGCGGTGGGGGATCCCTTACACGGTGGTAGGCGGACTGCGATTTTACGATCGCAAAGAAATTAAGGATGTCCTGGCCTATTTGCGGGTTGTGGCCAACCCTGCCGACTCCTTTAGCCTGCTGCGAATTATTAACGTGCCGCGCCGTGGCATCGGCAAATCTACTCTGGACAAGCTGACCGAAGCGGCGGCGGCTCTCAACGTGCCTTTGTGGGAAATTCTCAGCGATGAAACCTCTGTAAGTAGCTTGGCGGGCCGTTCGGCTAAGCCTGTCATTCAGTTTGCTCAGTTGATTCAGCATTGGCATCGACAGGCTTCTCAAAC
Organism: Thermostichus sp. MS-CIW-25; assembly: GCF_054060015.1. Classification (NCBI taxonomy): domain Bacteria; kingdom Bacillati; phylum Cyanobacteriota; class Cyanophyceae; order Thermostichales; family Thermostichaceae; genus Thermostichus; species Thermostichus sp. MS-CIW-25. The sequence continues at coordinate 10,735 of NZ_JBSSCS010000045.1, read as the reverse complement.
CTCAGCCGCCACCCTTATCGAAGGGTTGCTAAGGGATTCCGGCTATTTGGAGGATCTCAAGGCACAGGGTACAGACGAAGCCGAAGAAAGAGCGGCCAACGTGATGGAACTTTACAATGCCGCCCGCCAATTCGAGGAAGAACAGGAGGATCCCAGCCTTGAGGCTTTTTTGAGCAATGTGTCTTTGGCTTCCGACTTGGACAACCTTCAGGAAGGCGCTGAGAAAGTTTCGCTAATGACGTTGCACTCTTCCAAAGGTTTGGAGTTTCCTGTTGTGTTCTTGGTGGGGGTGGAACAGGGTCTATTTCCCAATTTCCGGGCTTTGGAGGATCCCGCTGCTTTGGAAGAAGAGCGACGCCTTTGCTACGTGGGCATTACCCGTGCCCGTGAGCAGTTGTATATCAGCCACGCCAGGGAAAGGATGCTCTACGGCAACCGAGAACCGGCCATTCCTTCCGTATTTTTAAGTGAGCTACCTCAAGAGTTGATCGAGTCCGACAGGCGCGGAGCCCCTTCTCGACAGCTTTCCCACGGCAGTGGGCTGCCCCTTGCAACGGCACACAAGGCCAAGCCCAATCCCGGCCAAGGCCGTTCAGAACAGTGGGCGATTGGCGATCGCTTGCAACATCCCCAATTTGGACAAGGCCAGATTACCCATGTGTTCGGCAGCGGTGAACGGGTCACGATTGCGGTGAGGTTTCCCGGTATTGGGCAACAGAAAATCTTGGATCCCCGTATTGCTCCCATTCAAAAGCTCAGCTAAGCGGCTGAACTCGGAAGGAACCCAGTGATGAAGAGAGATAAGGGGAAGTGGTGTAGAAGTCTGTAGCTCATTCGAGATTGCCTTTGCAGGAACCTCTTGTGCTGGTGAAAGGCTCTCTGGAGAATGGGTTGGCAGGGATCCCTTTTATCGTGTAGAACTGTGAAGGTCTGCCAGAGTAAAGCCCCTGAAAGGTTCACGAGTTCACCGTCTGGGTTTGAACCATTTCGCTAGGTGGGCAGTCCAAACCGACAAGTCGTTCTCTTGTGCCTGTGAGCCGGGTTTACTCTCCCCAATGGCAGCTTCCTCACGCCTGCACACTCAGCCTAGTGCTGTTTTTGGGTGTTCCTAGCTCTGTCGTCTATGCCCAGATGTTTTGGGCCCAGCGTCCAGCAGGGATGGGAGCACCGCGTCCTGTCTCGGTAGATGTGACCAGAGCCCAGGTGGGATCCCTGGGGGCCGACTTGCGTTACACCGGCACTACCCAGCCCCTGCGGCAAGCCACGCTGCGAACCCGTACCGAAGGATTGCTCTTGGAGTTATCGGTGGAGGTCGGGGATCCCGTCCAAGAGGGGCAACTGCTGGGCCAACTGGATCCCACGCTGCTGCAGGCTGCTCTTCTCCAGGCCCAGGCCCAACTGGCAGCGCAAGAATCTCAGGTGGCACAGGCACAAGCGCAGCTCAGCAATGCCCGCACCCAAGTGGAGCAGGCCCGTCTGAATCTTCTACAACAGGAAGCCGATGCCGAGCGCCTAGGACGGTTGGCACAGGAGGGAGCTGTTTCTGCCCAGCAGGCGGAGCAAGCTCGTACTGCGGCCCGCACCGCCGCCCAGGCTTTGCGCTCTGCGGAAGACCAGGTTCGCGTCCAAGAACAAGCCGTGATCGCCGCCCAACGCCAGGTGGAAGCGCAGAGATCTTTGGTGGCTCAGGCCCAAGAGCGCCTTTCCTACACACAGTTGCGAGCACCCCTAAGTGGGGTGGTGCTCTCCCGGCAGGCGGATCCGGGCAGCTTTTTGAACTCAGGGGCAGATGTACTGACGGTGGCCGATTTCAGCCAGGTGAGGGTGGAGTTTCCCCTCTCCGAGTTGGAGTTGTCGCGCGTACAGGTGGGCCAAGCCGTTCGGGTGGAATTGGACGCTTTTCCCGGCCAGAGCTTCGCCGGACAAATTGTCCGCATTTCCCCGGCTGCGGATCCCCAGGCCCGTCTGATCCCGGTTGAAGTGGTGATCGCCAATCCCAACGGACGCATTGGCAGTGGGCTGCTGGCGCGGGTGGCATTGACGGGGCCGGCGGCTCAACGGGTGATCGTTCCCGCAACAGCGATTCAGCAGAATGGGCCGGGTTCTGCTACGGTCTTTGTGGTGGAGCGGCAGGGAGAAGTGACGCGGGTGTTGGCCCGCCCGGTGCAATTGGGAGAACAGCGGGATGGACGGGTGGAAATTGTGTCGGGATTGGAGGCTGGCGAACCGTTTGTGGTGCGCAGCTCTGCTCCTCTCCAAGATGGGCAGGAAGTGCAGTTGAGTGTCATCTCCGAACGATTTTGATCTGAATACTCTGGATAGCAAGTTTCTGAATAGCAAGTTTGAATAGCAAGGAAGCCAAACCCATGACCCCAGCCAACAGTGGACTCAGCCTCAGCGGCCTGGCCATCCGCCGCCACATCGGCACCCTGATGCTGGCCTTGGCAGTGATCGTCATGGGCCTCTATTTCCTCACCCGCCTGCCGGTGGACTTGCTGCCCTCGATTGTCTATCCCCGTATTGGCGTGCGGGTGGAGCTGGCGGGAGTAACCCCAGAGGTGGCCGTTGAGGAGATCACCCGCCCTTTGGAAGACTCTCTTTCCACAGTGGAAGGGGTGGAACAGCTCTATTCCACCACCCGCGAAGGGCAGGTTCGGGTGGATCTCTTCTTTGCGCCAGGGGGGAACATCGACCAAGCCCTGAACGACACCACGGCAGCGGTGAACCGGGCCAGAGGGCGGCTGCCGGATGGGGTTTCGGCTCCCACGGTGTTCAAGTTTGACCCCTCCCAGTTGCCTGTTTACGAGTTTGCCCTGAGCGCGCCTGGGCTGACGGGCGTGGAGCTGCGCCGCTTTGCTGAAGCAGAGTTGGCCCGCGAGCTGGGAGTGGTGCCGGGGGTGGCTACGGTGGATGTGGCCGGGGGCACCCTTGAAGAGGTGCAGGTGGATCTGGACTTGGAGCGGCTGCAGGCCCTGGGGCTGGGCCTAGCGGATGTGCTCGGCCAACTGCAAGCCCGCAACCAGGATCTTGCCGGTGGTCGGATCCGCGGCGAGCTGTTGGAGCCTTTGACGCGCACAATGGGCCGGTTCCGCAGCCTAGAAGACATTCAAGCGTTGCGCTTCAACACCCCCAGCGGAGGAACGGTGCACCTGCGCGATTTTGCCACGGTGGCTGTTCGCCCTGCCGCCGAAGGGGTGCGGGTAACCTTGAATGGAAAGCCGGCGGTGCGCCTGAGCATTCAAAAGCAGCCCGATGCCAATACCATCCGCGTGGTGGACGGGATCCGTCGCCGCCTGGAGCAACTGCGGGCCGCTGGCCTCATCCCGCCGGAGGTGACCCTGATCCCCACCGGCGACGAGTCCCGCTTCATCCGCAGCTCGATTCAAAGTGTGGCTCTTGCCGGCGTGAGTGGGGGGGTGCTGGCCGGGCTGGCGGTGCTGCTGTTTTTGGGATCCCTGCGCCAGACCCTGATCGTGGTGGCGGCCATTCCTCTGGCCACCCTGATGGCGGTGTTGCTGATGGGCCTGTTCGGCCTTTCCATCAACATCATCAGCCTGGGGGGCCTGGCCCTGGGGGTGGGGATCGTGGTGGACAACGCCATCGTGATGTTGGAAGCCATCGCTAAAGGAACAGAAGGGATCCCGCGGCAGGATGCCCGTTGGTTTGGGCAGCGGGTGCTCGAGCAGGCGGAGCGCAGCAGCCGCCAGTTGGAATCGGCCCTGGTGGCCTCAACGGCCACCAACTTGGTGTCGGTGTTGCCCTTTTTGCTGGTGGGAGGGTTTGTTTCGCTGATTTTCAACGAGCTGATTTTGACCATCAGCTTTGCTGTGGCCGGATCCCTGGTGGTGGGCCTGACGGTGGTGCCCATGCTCACCTCACGCCTGTTGACGATTCGCCGCAGCAGTGGATTGGGGCAGTGGGGCCCGATCCGCAGCTTTGCGCGGGCGATGCTGGGCGGCACCTACGCCTACCAACGGTTGCTGAGCCGTCTGTTAGAACGACCTGCCTTGCCGATCTTACTGGCATTTCTTCTCCTGGGCCGAGGGAGCTACTGGATGGCCGGGCAACTGAACCAGGAGCTGCTGCCCCGCATCAGCACCGGGCAGGTGAACCTGTCTGCCAACTTTGCCCCCGGCACCACCCTAGATACCAACCACCGCATTATGCAGGAGGTGGATCGCCTTCTGCTGCAACAGCCTGAGGTGGAGTATGTGTTCACCACCGCAGGCGGATCTGCCTTCGGGGGCAGCACCTTTGAAAACCCCCTGCGGGGCACCAGCACCATCACCCTTAAGCCCGGCACAGCAGTGCGGCCCTTTGTGGATCGGATGAATGAGCTGGTCAGCCAACTCAACCTGGTGGGATCCCGCATCCGCCTGTCTCCGGGCAGTGTACGCGGCCTTTCCGCCCGTAACTCTGCCATCAATGCCGAAGTGGACGTGGTGCTTCAAGGGGAAGGCACCCAGGCGCTTCAAGAGGCCAGCCGCACAGTGTTGCGGGCCTTGGACGAACAGGCCACCCTCTCCACCTTCCGCCCCGAGGCGGATGACAGCCAACCGGAACTCCAGATTTGGCCCGATTGGGAGCGGGCCGCCCCCTTGCGCCTCAGCCTTCAGGACATAGGCCGGGTGGTACAGACGGCAGTGCAGGGATCCGTGCCCGCCCAACTGCAGCAGGGAGACCGCCTCCTGGATGTGCGGGTTCGCCCGGCCACGTCCATCACCCAGCCTTCGCAACTGGAGCGCCTGCCCTTGGTTGTGCAGAATGGGCAGCCCCTGCGCTTGGGGGATGTGGCCAGGTTGCAGATGGGGGAGGCCCCTGGGGAAATTCGCCGTCTCAACCAACGGCAGGTGGTCATTTTGAACGGCAGTCTTAGGGCCGGGGCCAGCCAAAGTGCCGCCATCGCCGAGCTGGATGGGATCTTATCCGGCTTGGAGTTGCCCCCCGGCGTGACCCGCCTGCCCAGCGTGGCTTTGGAAAACAACCGGGAGCTGCGCAATAACCTGCTGCTGCTGGGATCCCTGGCAGCTTTTTTGGTGTTTGTGGTGATGGCGGTGCAGTATAACTCCCTCCTCGACCCGCTGGTGATCATGCTGACGGTGCCCTTGGCTCTCTCCGGCGGGATCCTGGGCTTGTTCCTCACCCGCACGGCTGTGGGCGCTACGGTGCTGGTGGGGGCGGTGCTGCTGGTGGGCATTGTGGTCAACAACGCCATTTTGATGGTGGAGTTGGCCAACCAAATCCGGGAGGAACAGGGCTTGGATTACCGCAGTGCCATGCTAGAGGCTGCCCCGCAGCGGCTGCGCCCGATCCTGATGACCGCCGTGACGACGGTGCTGGGCCTGTTTCCCTTGGCCCTGGGCTGGGGAGAGGGATCCGAACTGCTACAGCCGCTGGGGGTTGTGGTCTTTTCCGGCCTTTCCCTGGCGACGCTGCTGACGTTGTTGGTGATCCCTTGCTTTTATGTGCTGCTGCATGGCGGGGAAAGCAAAACCTCAACTCCCTCTTTTCCCCAGCTAGCGGTTGCCCCACCCCCAGCCTTGTCCGAGACTTCCGGTCAGTAGCTGTGGTTGGCGTTGCTGATGGATTGGCGTTGTTGATCTCGGTTAGCTGACCTTGGGGTTAGGCTTAGGCACCAGTTTCAGCCCAGAAGGTTGGGGCTGTGCGTCCTCGGCTCTGTCCGGTACCAGGCGCAGGGGCGGGCCAAAGCGGCCAACCGCTATGGTGTTGTGCAAAGCCGGGATCTGGCGGATGGATCCCTGGCGTAGGCAGCGGTGCAAACGGCGCAGCAGAAACAGGTCGGCTTCGGAGCACTCCTCTCGGAATAGCCTCACGTTGAGTTCGTGTTCCTGAGCAGCAGTGAGCAGACCGGTCATCATGGCGGTTTGAATGATCTGCTGCACGGTCACGGTCGTCGCTTCATCCATAGGTTTATGCGGTTGGATTGAGACCTTTTGCTGCTCTTATTCTCGATAAATCCCCCTGATATTTACTCCGCCAAATAGCGGATTCGATATGCGCGCTTTGTCATCTTTCCCAATGTTCAGGAAATAGGGCTTTCCAGGTATCCATTGACTTTCTGATCCATCCAGATCCTATTCAGGCGAAAAGCTTGAAATCCTTGCTTCACAAGCCTTTCCAATCGAAGTGGGAGTAGAGCCAACAATTGGATACGTAGGGATCCCATCCTCACCGCAGTACAAAATTAGACTCAACAATGAGTTGATTGAACTGGCCAAAGCGGTGCTGATCCCATGATTTTCCGGGCTGTTGTTTGAGGCCGTAACAGATATCTGTGGCAATACGGAACTGAGAAGCGATGTTCGTCATCGACAAATGGCGTAGGGTTGCTCGGCTTTTTGTCTGTACCTTGTCGGCAATGAAGGCATAGAGGATGAGCAACAGCCTTGTGTTAGGGTGGGGGCATTCTAGGGTGGCAATGGGCTGTGTCAGAAACTCCACAAAAAGTCGGCTGTGCTGTCCCTCTGGGCTGCTGTGGCTGCGGCTGTTTGGGCCTGCTGGCGGTGTTGGGCCTGGGGCTGGCGGGGGCAGGGATCCTGATCTGGAATGGGATCCGCACTTCGGGTGCCTATCGCACCTACCAGTTGGCGGTGGAGCAGCTCAAACAAAATGCTGTGGTGGTGGAACGTCTGGGGGAACCCTTGAGGCCGGGATGGCCCTCGCGGCTGCGTTTTCAGGAAGATGAGGAAGCGGGCTGGGTGTGTCTGTTCTTTTTGATTACAGGGGCCCAGCGCACCGGCGATGTGGTGGTGGAATCGGAGCGGGGCATGGCCGGCTCGGCATGGCAGTTGCGCCATCTGCAAGTGAAAGTTGACGGGGATCCGCAGGCCATTCCGGTCATTGAGGGGGGATCCCGCTGTGAAGAGGAAGAGCCGGATAGAGAAGCCCTGCCCCTGCAGCCAGAAGGCGACATCTAGGTAGCCGAATAGGCTCAGCCGCGGGTAGAGTCAAAAGGACTCCGTCCCGCTGACGCGAACGGTTGTGGCCTTGTTGGATCCCTATGCGGTCGCTCCCTTACCTGCGCTTGCTGCTGCTGTTGGCGCTGTTGGCCTCGTTCACCGGGCTGATCGTCTGGCTGATCCAATCGTTTCTCGATCTGTACTACGCCACCCGCTACCACCCGATTTTGGGGGGGCTGTTGATTGGGGTGCTGGTGCTGCTGCTGCTGGTGTTTTTGGCCGCTGCCATCTACTACTTGTTTCTGTTTCGCCAACCCGCCCCCAGCAGGAGGGAAATTACCCAACCCCTTGCCTTGCCGGAGACGGCTTTGGAAAAGCGGAAAGCGGCGCAACAGAACTTGGCCCAACTGGAGGCGCAGCTAGCGCAAATCCAGGATGAAGTGGCGCGGGCAGCGCTGGCGGAGCGGTCGGCTCTGCTGGCCCAACAGTTGGCCCAGCCCCAGCTGAAGGTGGTGGTCTTCGGCACTGGGTCGGCGGGCAAGACTTCTTTGGTCAACGCGCTGCTGGGGCGGCGGGCGGGGGCGGTGGCGGCCACTCTGGGCACCACCCAGGCGGTGGCTTGTTACGATTGGAACTTGCCTGGGATCCCGCAGCCGGTGCAGATCCTGGATTGCCCCGGCATTTTGGAGATCGGCCCGGCAGGGGTGATGCGGGAACAGGAGGCGCAAGCCCAAGCCCAAGCTGCCGATCTGCTGCTGGTGGTGGTGGATGGGGATCTGCGCCAGTCAGAGGTGGATCCCTTGCGCCGGTTGATCGCCCTGGGCAAGCGGGCCTTGCTGATCCTGAACAAAGCAGATCGCTACACCTCAGAAGAACGGCAGATCCTCTTGCAACGCCTGCGGGAGCGGGTTCATCCCCTGATCCCACCTCAGGATGTGTTGATGGCTGCCGCTGCTCCAGCCCCTGTACGGGTGGGATCCCAAACCTGGCGACCGGAGCCGGATGTGGCCGCCGTGCGGGATCGCGTGCAGGCGGTGCTCTATGCCGAGGGGGGATCCCTGGTCTTGGACAATGCCCTGCTGCAATCGCAACAGTTGGGGGAAGAGGCCAAACGGATTCTCCAAGCCCAACTGCGCCGGCAGGCGGAGGAGGTGATCGATCGCTTTCAGTGGATTGTTACAGGGGTGGTGTTCGCCAACCCCATCCCGGCGGTGGATCTGCTGGCCATTGCCGCCATCAACGCCCAGATGGTGGTGGAACTGGGATCCCTTTACGGCTGCAAGATGGATCTGCAGCAGGGGCGGGAGCTGGCCTTGTCTCTGGCCAAAACCCTAGCGGGCTTGGGCTTGGTGGAAGGGGCGATCCAACTGACCACGGGGATCTTGGCCACCGTTGCCGAAGTGAGCGTCGTCGGTTTTCTGGCGACAGCCCCCATTCAGGCAGCCAGTGCTGGCTATCTCACCCGCATTGCCGGCAAGAGCTTCATTGAGTATTTCCAGCACAACCAAAGCTGGGGAGAAGGGGGGATGCAGGCGGTGGTCAAAGCCCAGGTGCAAAATACCCAAAAATCCGGTTGGCTCAAAGAGTTTGTCCGCGAGGCTTCCCGGCGCATCTTCCGAAATGGGATGGCCAACCCAAGGGATCCCTAATGGCCGCTCAGGGCAATATCCGTCGGCATGAAGGCCAGCTTCAGTTGCGCCACATAATCGGCGTAGCTCAGTGCCGGCCCAGTGTCCCAATCCGCCAAGCCATGCATGCACTTCGACCATTGAATGAAGGCGGCAGGATAGATATAGGCCAAACTGGGATCCTGCAAAACCTCTTTGGGCAGTGGAGAGGCCGACTTCAGCACTGCCAACAGAGCCGGCGGCTTGTGGAGAATCACGCGCGTGGCCTCAATCTGCTCTGGGGAAACCCTAAACTTGGTGGCGATAAACGGGATCACTCTGGAAATGGCCATCACCCAACACCAACCTCGCCTATAGAGGTAGGTTGCCCCCAAGCCGAGGGGCTGGCCTCAGGGATCCTACGGAGAGCGGAAAAGAGGGATGAACATTGGCGAGGATGGCCGTGGGCGGGCCTGGGATCCCCTTGCTTGGGGCCGCTGCTCCCCGTTATTCTAGTAAAGCTGAAAAATCTGGGGAAACAGTGAGCCGTGGCTAAAAAGAGCATGATCGAGCGGGAGAAAAAGCGCCAACGCTTGGTCGAGAAGTATCGGGAGAAGCGCCAACAACTGAAAGCGGCCATGGCCGATCCCAACATCGACCAGGCCACCCGCATGGAGCTGCACGCCCAACTGCAAAAACTCCCTCGGGCCAGCTCGCCCACACGCCTGCGCAACCGCTGCTGGAAAACCGGGCGTCCCCGGGGTTACTTCCGCGATTTCGGCCTGTGCCGCAACAGCCTGCGGGAAATGGCCCACAGAGGCTTATTGCCAGGTGTGGTCAAGTCTAGCTGGTAGTTGCCTGGCCTTCGCCGCTTGGTTATGCAGCCAAAACACCCTTTTGAGAGATCCTGAGTGGGCCTGCAACCTTTTCAGCTCTGTGACGAAGATCTCACCCCTGCAATGGCAAAGGCCCTGGCCGGGGAACCCCACTTGGCCGTGGATACGGAGACGATGGGGTTGATCCCGCAGCGGGACAGGCTCTGCGTGGTGCAAATCGCCAACCCTGCCGGCGAGGTGGTGTTGTTGCGGTTGAGCCGTGGAGTAAAGCAGGCCCCCCTTCTGGCGGGGCTGCTGACGGATCCCAACATTGAAAAGATTTTCCACTACGCCCGCTTTGACCTGGCCATGCTGCGCTATCACCTGGGGATCCGGGCGTGGCCCGTCTTTTGTACCAAAATTGCCAGCAAACTGGCCCGCACCTACACCAGCAAGCATGGCCTCAAGGATGTGGTGAGCGAGCTGTGCGGGGTCGAACTCAACAAAACTGCCCAAAGCTCCGATTGGGGAGCCGTCCACGCGCTATCCGCCGAACAACTGGAGTATGCCGCCAACGATGTTCGCTATTTGATTCCGGTTCGCCACAAGTTGGCGGAGATGTTACGGCGGGAAGAACGCTGGGAGTTGGCGCAGCAGTGTTTCCAACATTTGCCTACTTTGGTAGAGCTGGATCTGTTGGGCTTCAGTAACGTCTTCGAACATCAGTAGGCGGGGCTTTACTTGATAGACAGTCACCGAATTTTCGGGCTGGAGGCCCGCACCATAGCCGCAGGCTTGGTGTCGGGAGGAAAGTCCTCCTCTATATAGGTTTGCTGGTCAAAGTCTGGATGAGCTACGATAGGCCCATGAGCCAGACTATATCGGTACGTTGCAAGCTGATAGTCCCTGTAGAGTTGTGTCAAGAGATTGACCGCACCTTGCAGAGATTTGCTGACGCTTGTAACCAGATCTTGGATACCGCCAAGCGCGAGAAGTGCTGGAATACCGCCAAACTGCACCACTTGGTCTATCGACCGGTAAGAGCGGCTACGGGGCTGAAGGCCAACCACGTCTGTCAAGCGCTCCGCCGTGTGATTAGCAACGCCAAAGCGGTGAAGCAAGTCCACAAGTTCCGCCCCACCAGTCTGACTTTGGACGCGCGTACTTTTAAGTACCGAGAGTCTGAACAGACTGTTGGTGTGACCCTGATAAGCGGGCGAGTCTGGCTCAAGCTCAAGATCGGTGGCTACCAGATAGCGCTTCTGCGAGGCCAGAAGCCAACAAGCGCAACCCTGTCTAAGACCAAGCAAGGGGACTACTACATCAACATTGCTGTTGAGCTGGACACTCCCCCAACCGGCAAAACTCCAAAGGTAATCGGAGTTGACTTGGG
>NZ_JBSSCS010000044.1:0-20276 GCF_054060015.1 Thermostichus sp. MS-CIW-25 | reverse complement strand
CCGGGCTTGTTTTGTTCTCTGGTAGAGCAGAGCAGGCCCAGGGCTACTGAAAGCCCGCTCCGTACCGCTTAGCGGTCGGAGCCGGGTAGTTTACTAGATGCTTTTTCAAGGCCCAACGTCCAGAAAGGCGGGGTTATGAGCAAGCTGCTGCGGCTTGCCGCGCCAAGACCCACTCCACCAGGGTGCGCACCCCATAACCGGTGGCCCCTTTGTTGTTGTAGCCTGCATCCTTCTCTGTCCAAACGGGGCCTGCTATATCCAGGTGGGCCCAAGGGGTTTTCTCCACAAACTGCTTCAGGAACAGGGCAGCGGTGATGGATCCCCCTGAGCGGGGACCAGTGTTTTTCATGTCGGCCACAATGGAGCTGAGACCCTCGAAGTAGCCTTCCTCCAGCGGCAGGCGCCAGATTTTTTCGCCGGAAAGATTGGCAGCCTGCTGTAGCTCCTGGGCCAGCGTCTCATCTGGGGTGAACAAGCCGGCAATTTCTTCCCCCAGAGCAATCACACAAGCACCGGTCAGGGTAGCCAGATCGAGGATGGCATCAACGCCCAGCTTTTCCGCAAACACCAGGGCATCTGCCAAGGTGAGGCGACCTTCTGCGTCGGTGTTGTTGACCTCGATGGTCTTTTGGTTAGAGGCGGTGAGGATATCTCCCGGATGAATAGCATGGCCGCTGATCATGTTTTCCGTGGCGGCGACGATGAAGTGCAGTTCCGCCTGAGGCTTGAGGGCGGCTAGGGCCCGTGCAGCTCCCAAAACTGCCGCTGCTCCCCCCATGTCGGTTTTCATCATGGCGATGCTGCGGGAGTCGGTTTTGATGTTCAGCCCACCGGAATCAAAGGTCAGCCCCTTGCCCACCAGGGCCAATTTGGTAACAGGATCCCCTTGTGGCGGCTTGTAGGTGAGGTGAATGAACTGGGGCGGCAGGTCAGAGGCTTTGGCCACACCCAAAAAAGCCCCCATCCCCAGAGCCTCGCATTCTTCCTGTCCCAAAATCTCCACCTCTAGACCATATTCCTGGGCCAGTTGGCGGGCGGTATCGGCCAGGGCAAGAGGAGTAACAATGTTGGCGGGGGCAGCCACCAATTCCCGAGCCAAGATGGTTCCTGCCGCCATCTCAATGGCCCGCTGCAGCGCGACTTCGTAATCGGGGCGAGCCTGGGCCAACCCCGGCACCAAGAGAGTTACTTCCTGCACAGAAAAGCTGTTTTCCTCTTCCCCTTTGGCTGAAGATTTAAACCGATTGTCCCGGTGCGCCACCAGTAGGCAGGCTTCGGCCACCGCCTGAACCCCACGCACCCGATCCAACCCCGTCTCCGGCAAAGACAGCATCACCTGCTTGGCTTTTAAGCTGTGAGCCTGGCGCAGGCCGTTGGCTGTGGCCCGTCGTAGGGCTTCTAGCGTTAGGGCCGCGGGATCCCCTAGCCCCACCAACACCAGTTTGCGGATCTCTCCTGTCAGGCGCAGGGCAACACTGCTATTCGGCTTCCCCTGAAACCCCTGCTCCTGAACGGTTTCCGCCACCAGCCCTGACCACGCCTTTTCATCCCAAGAGGCGATCTCAGGGGGCAGAGGAAAGCGGCCATTCCCGCCGGAAGCGGCAAAGCAATAAACCAGGGCACATTCCCCTTGAGTGAGTGGCGGCTCGCTGAGATGAAGCTGCATGAGAAATCCTTGACCAAGCTGTTGACATGGGATCCCCAGTCTATCCAATTTCGCCGGCTCTTAGGGCAAGGGATCCCCCCTCTAGTGGGCGGGCCGGAAGATCCCAAAGCAGGAAGTGTAGCCGTGTAAAAAGGTGGATCCCCCAACGGGGCCGATCTCACCATTGCAAAAGAACCCCCCCAAGGGCAGCTCTCCAAGCAATTCCCGAAACCGTTGCGAGTCAAAATCGGGAGTGCCGTACAGGCCCTTGCCTCGCCCCAAACAGGAGAACATCAACGCCCCACAAGGCTCCGGCCTCGGTTGAGAGGGGCTTTGCCTCAAGTTGCGCTCGGCACAATAGCGGCTGAGGGCCCAACGCAGATCTTCTGCCGAAGTCTGGGCATCCCGCAGATAAAATTGCACCGTCTGGCCAGGGCGCACCTGATCCCCGATGGCCAGCGCCCCCACGCGCGGATCAACGCCCAAGATTACGCGAATGAGGAAATCTCCCGGCGTCGGCTCCGACTTGAACTCATCCATCAGCAGGCCGATGAAGAGAGAGTGGCGGGCCAATCGCTGATCCACGGGACTGAGCCGCTCTGCCAAGTCCTGCAAAACCGCTAGAGGAGGGCGACCCTCCAAGCCAAGAATCACATTCCCCTCTGCTTCCGTCACCCGCAAGGGATCCCCAATGGGGCGACACCCCTGGGCCACCACTGCATCCAGCACCACATTGCCGTAGAGCGCTAGCCCCACTGTGCCCTCTCGATACAGCTCCCGCCGAGGTGTGGAGGTACGCGCATCCAGCAAAAACAGAGCATTGCCCCGAGGGCCGCGGCCCCCACTGGCCAATCCCCCCACTTTGACTGATCCCGGATAGGCGAAATCCAACCCCTGCAGCAACTCTGAGATGCCAGAGGAAAATCCATCGGCCAAGAGCAGAAAATGAGGCTTGCTCTGCGGCGAAACCCCAACACAATCGACCCAGGCAGAAGGAGCCGCATCCAAGTCTGGCAATTGGTTCCCCCGCAGATGAAAAGGATGCAGCACCACCTCCGGCATGACCGCCAAAGACAAGGAGAGAGCCGGGCCATCCTCAATTTCATGCCCGCCACCCACAATGCCACCGCCGGAGCAGCCGATCAAAACGTCCACCTCCAGCAGCCCCGACAGCAATGGCAACACCCGGATGTATTCGCTGGCAAAGGCCGCCGACACAAACAAAACCCCCAGGTTGGGCCGCAGAGGCTGAGAGGGAACATACCCCGTCAGCAGCCCCGGCAAGCTGCCGGATCCCACCGTCTGCACCTGCCGACTCAAGGCACTTTTCAGCTGGGCTGCCTGAAGCTTGGCCTTGGCTTCCTCCACCACCTGCCGCAGAGCCGCTTCTAGGGAAGGGAGCTGGGAGAGCGCGTTCACCCACTGCATCGGCGTGTTCCTACGGTCTGGAGTTTGCTGTCTTTAGGCTAGCAATTTATGGCCGGGCTGGCTGTTCTGCACGGTCTCTGTTCAAGACAGGATCAGGGCAGATAAGGCCGGGGATCCACAGGCGCGCCCCCGCCGGGGCGGACTTCAAAGTGCAGATGCGGCCCTGTGCTCCAGCCAGTGCTGCCGCGGCTCATGATTGTCTGCCCCTGCTGCACGTACTGGCCTGTGGAAACGTAAATCTGATGGCCGTGGGCATAGCGAGTAACAATTCCGTTGGGATGGCGAATGTCCACTCGATTGCCGTAGCCATCCCCAGCATTCCCCGCGAAGATCACCACTCCCTCCTGAACGGCTACAATGGGGGATCCCACGGGGCCAGGAATATCTACCCCTGCATGAAGGCGACCGCGACGGTAGCCAAAGCCAGAGGTGATTTGCCCGGAGACCGGCCAGACAAACCCACTGCTGCGAACCTGGGGAGGGGCTGGAGGGGGCGCTGGCGGAGCCTGTCGGGCGGGAGCTGGGGTGGGCTGCGTACCCGGCGCCGGAATCGTAAGGCGTTGGCCAATGCGCAGCCAGTGGGGATTGCGCAAGTTGTTGGCTTGAATAATGGATCGCTGAGTTACCCCATAGCGGGCGGCGATCCGTTCGATGGTGTCACCGGCTCCAACTGTGTGGGTCAGGGATCCACCGGCCAAGAGGGCCTGCCGTTCTTGTTCCATTTGCTGGGCCCGGCGTTGCTGCTCCGCCTGTAATCGAGCTTGGGCTTCGGCTTGGCGTTGGGCTTCCTCCTCTTGCTGGCGGCGCTCTTCCTCTTCGCGAGCTTTCTGGGCAGCGATCATCTCCTTCTGACGCTGGATCAACTCGCCCACATCGCCGGGGATGAGCAGGCGTTGGCCAATGCGCAGATATTCCGGGCGATCCAGAGGAGTCGCTTCGATAATCCGCTGCTGGGGAACTCGGTAGCGGTTGGCAATGTCCTCCAGTGTGTCTCCCTGCTTGACGGTGTAGATCAATCCCGGCTGGCTGGGGATGAGGAGAACTTGCCCCGGCTTCAGCTCAGTACTGGCCTGAATACCATTGGAGACGGTGATGGCAGCCGCGTCGAGCTGATACATCTGGGTCAGTTGCCAGAGGGTTTCCCCCGGCTGAATTTCATGCTCCAGAATGCCTCTGGGCCCTTCTCCTGTCGGGATTCGCCCTTCTGCGAAGGCTTGGCGCAGCTGCTCCTTTTTCCGCTCGTAGTTTTGCTGCAGAGCGCCAGATAGCGTATGCACAGAGGGTGGGATCGGCTCTACCGCCGGAGACAGGGGGCGATTCAACTGTCGCTGCTGTAGGGTAGCGACTCCGGCCAAGCCCAGCATCAGCAAAAGACCAGTGGCCCAAGCCGGATATCCCCGACGCGCAGGAGCAGAATCCCCCGGCTCTGGATGGGCTGTCTCAGGCTCGGTTGGGCACCTGGGGGTGGCCGGCAGCTGCTCTTCCTCAGCTTCTGCGCAGGGATCCGCCTCCAGCTTCAGAAGCCATACCAGGCCCGTTAAGCTGAGAGAGAGGGCCAAACCAACCCATCTTGGCTTCGACCGCCCAGAGAGAGGGGCTGGAGCCCACTCCAGAAGATAGGCTTCCTCGGCAGATGAATCCGCAGAAGTCCAGGACTGTTCTGAAGGGATCCCCTTTGGGGGTGGGGGGAAAAGGGTGCTCACGGCAGCACCGCGGAAATCCGGCTCCCCCTTTTGGGGACTTGGGAAAGTGGGTTTTAAAGGCATCCTCACACCAACAGGCTGACACTAGAGTGCAAGAGAAGAAGATGTCAAAATGAGGGGCACAAGCCCCTTGGCACCGAGCACCCCTGGGGTGACTCAAGCCGGAGTGGAGTTCGCTAATGAACAGGCTGACTCGCACTCAGGTTAGAGTACCGTAGTTAACAAATCTAGACAAGTCTTGGCAGATAATTTCAGCCAAAATGCTTGCCCCACAATGGTTCCAGCCCTTGGCCCGTTGAGATTTTGTCGAGCCTTATCCGATTCAGGATAAAATGTGCCATCGTACTTTTTTGGAAGACAAAGCCTGTTTTGCTGTAGCTGAAACTACAAACTAGGGATATCAATGGATTTGGTTGTCTACAACACATTGACTCGCCGCAAGGAAGTGTTTCAGCCGCTGGCAGCAGGTAGATCTCGATCCGTTTCCACCGGCGATTCCCAGGGATCCGCAGCTCCGGTTGCGGAGGAGAAGCCCCTGGTGCGGATGTATGTCTGTGGTGTAACGGTTTACGACCTCTGCCACCTCGGCCATGCGCGTACCTACGTGGTTTGGGACATGGTGCGTCGCTACTTGGAGTGGCGCGGCTACCGAGTGAAGTATGTGCAGAATTTTACCGATGTGGACGACAAGATCCTCAAGCGGGCGTTGGAACGTGGCGAATCCATGCAGGCGGTGGCGGAGCGCTTCATCGCCGAATATTTCCAGGACATGGATCGCCTGAACATCAAGCGGGCCGATCTCTACCCGAGGGCAACGCAATCGCTGCAAGCCATGTTCCAGTTAATCCAATCTTTGGAGCTCAAAGGCTTTGCCTACCGGGTACGGGATCCGATTCGACACCAGACCGACCCGTCTTCCCTCCTGCAAGCGGGACACCAGCCAGAGACCCCCGCCTCTGTTCAGTACTCTGTTTACTACTCTGTCCGCAAGTTCCCGGATTACGGCCAGCTATCCGGTCGAAAACTGGAGGAGATGGAGGCGGGAGCCAGTGGCCGGGTAGGAGAAGAAGGAGCTGAGAAACAGGATCCCTTCGACTTTGCCCTTTGGAAAGCGGCCCCCCCTTCTGAGCCGGGGTTTGCCTCCCCTTGGGGTTGGGGACGACCGGGCTGGCACATCGAATGTTCCGCCATGGTGCGAGAGACCCTAGGAGATCACATCGACATTCACGCCGGCGGGGCAGATTTGATTTTCCCCCACCACGAAAATGAGCTGGCCCAATCGGAGCCAATCACCGGCAAGCCGATGGCCAAATACTGGATGCACAACGGCTTTCTCAACATCAACGGCGAGAAAATGTCCAAATCTTTGGGCAACTTCACCACCCTGCGACAGGCCCTCGCCGTCTATCACCCCATGGCCTTGCGGCTGTTCCTGTTGCAGACCCACTACCGCAGCCCGATTGACCTCACCGAGGCAGCCATGCAGGCAGCCAGCCGTGGCTGGGAAACCCTCCAGAAAGGGATCCACTGTGCCCAGCACTTCTGCAAAGAAGAAAAGGGATCCCCTGATGCTGAGGCCATGCAAACCTTCCAAGCTGCCATGGACGATGATTTTGGCACCCCTGGAGCGCTGGCTATCGCCTTTGAATTGGCCAAAGAACTCACCCGCGAACACAACCTGCTCACCCATCAAGGCCAAACCCACCTAGAGCCTCAGGCCCTGAGGCAAAAAAGCGCCGCTCTGCTGGAGATTTTGGCTACTCTGGGATTCTGTTGGCCCTCATTCTCCGAATTCGAGGGATCCACAGAAGCAGCTACAAACGGGGAACTTCACTTTGAAAAGGGAGAGAACCAACTCATCCGAGAAGAGCAGATCGAGGAGCTGATTGCGCAGCGCTCGGCAGCCCGTAAGGCAAAAAACTTTTCAGAGGCAGATCGCATTCGGGATCAGTTGAAAGCCCTGGGCATCACCCTCATCGATCAAAAAGATGGCACCACCCGTTGGCTGCGAGAATAGGGGTTGCGGAGCACTTCTCAGACCTATAGTCACTTCAAGTCAAGAGTGAAACTGTCCCGTTGCCTTGCTTCCCAGCTTTTCTCTTCCTTGGGCCGGGGGTGGTTGCGGAAGCGGCGCAGAGCAGTCGGGAAGTGTCTCAACCTAACTTGTAACCATAAAAGTGAGCCCGTTGGTTGGGCTGTCACTTTCAGGCTATGACTTGTAAGATCTTTCCAAGAAATCCAAGGCGTGATTCCTCAGTTCGTGATAAGGCATCCAGTCGATGTACGCAAAATCCCTCTAGGGCAGACGTACAGCTCTGTAGCCACCTCTTAGTGCCGACGGGGTTAGCTGACGGGCTAGAGCTAAGAGATGCTCTCCCTGGCGTTTGCTCAGAGTAAGCCCCCGAAATGGTTCCCCCGCTCTTGTTCAAAAACTGAACAGGATTAGGCTGGCCAACATGGCTAGATGCTATCAGGGCTGATTCTCGATGTCAAGGCAATGCAATTTTATCCAATTTTATCAATATATTTATCAATATATGTATATGCAATGTATATGCAAACCTGCTGTGGCAAGTCTCTCGGCTAAGGCTTCCAAGAGCCTCAATCCTCCAGTTGCTTAGCGCAGAGTTTGCAACTCTGAGCCCGAAGCCGTTTTTGAGTAGAACGCACGCATTTCTGTAAACCACTCCAATCGCGAGGGATCCCAGGTGTAGAACATGTGTCCGCCGCGATAATGACGTAGGGTGAGGTTGGCCTTCAACCGCGGATCCAACTTCATCAAATCCACCAGGTGATTCGAGGCAAAGTAGGGAGTGACCAGGTCGTAAAAACCATGATGAATGCTCACCCGCATGTGGGGGTTGAGGGCCATGCTGCTGCGCAGCTCGTCCATTGCGCCGATGAATCCTTGCTTCAACTCTCCTTTTAGGGTGAACCGCCAGGACTTGAACACCTCTAGGTTCAGCAGGTGATAGGTCAACTCCGTTTCTACTTGCAAGGTCTCCCGCAAGTGGCTGTTGATGGCCGCCGTGAACAAGCGATCTAGCCCATCCAAGGTGGGATCGGATCCCTCAAAGGTAGGCCGATCCGGAAAGGGATCCACCGTGGTTACAGAAGCATCGTAAAGCCCCAGCACCAGTCGCTGCGACCGCAACAGCTCGCGGGCAAAACTGGCGATATCGATCCGCCCGCCTTTGTGGGCCACATACTCTGGAGATAAGCCGATCCCTGCCGCCATCTCCTGATACACCGCTTGCCGTTCTGCCTCTGGCATCGCCTCTCCCATAGCCAAGAGGGGCAGCAGACGTTGCCGGGCAAAGCGTTCTGCTTTGGGCAGCAGGATCTGCAAATCCTCCCCCCAGCCACACCGTCCATGATGAGCTGCTGTAGCTACGTAGGAAGGGAAAAGCGTTGCCCAAGTGCTGAGGTTGTAATCGTTGGTCTCCAGCAACCCAAACTCAAGTGCAGGCGAGATGAGAATGGCCCCCGACAAGCCTACGCCAAACTTGGATTGCAGCTCCTTGGCCAGCCGCGCCACCCGAAACCCACCGTAGCTTTCGCCGGCAATGAAAATGGGGGAAAGCCAGCGTTTGTATCGGGAAAGGAAGCCCTGAATGAACTCGCCCAAGGATTGCAAATCCCGTTCCACATCCCAGAAAGGTGATTCCTTAGGAGGCTCCTCCGCCTTGGCATCCGGCTGAGGGGGTTTGGCCGCCGGATCGGATTTCTCCCGGGAATCTTTGGCGTCTTGAGAATCCTTGGGCAGGGCGCGGCTGAACCCTGTCCCTACCGGATCGACAAAGACCAGATCGGAAAAGGGCAGCCAGCTTTCGGCATTGTCCACCAGCCGCACCGGAGAGGGAGGCAAACTGCCATTGGGCCCGAAGCCAATCCGTTTGGGCCCCAGCGCTCCCATGTGCAGGTAGGCAGAGGCTGCCCCAGGCCCACCGTTGAACACAAAAGTGAGAGGGCGGTGCTGGGCAGCAGAGTCTTGCTTCAGATAGGCGACGTGAAAGATCTCGGCCACCGGTTTTTCCCGCTGAAAAAGGGTCTGCCAACCGGCCAGCGCTTGGTAGGTGAAGCTTTCCTCTCCAGCCGTAAACCTGTGCTCAGTGGAGGAGAGGGGGGGAGTGGGCTTGGATTCAGTAGCCATGAAATGAAAACAGGGATCGGCAACTTGATCCCCAGTGAATCACAAGTCGCCGACCATCAACACCTCCAAATGGAACCTCACAGCGTCAGCGGAGCTTCCAAGGTCAGATTGAAAGATTGGCCGGGGCGCAGCACCACCACCTGGGGAGCGGTAACATTGCCCACCACCACTCCGGTCACGGCGCCTCCTAAGACATTGCCCACCGAGACTCCGCCCGTGATGGCCCCCAAAATGGCCCCTGCGGCTGCCCCAATGGCTGCATCTTGAGCAATGGCCTCAGCCGAATACTGACGGGGATCCTTTTCGTCGTGGAGGATGTTGGAGGAAGCCCGTAGGCTGTAGGTACGACCGCCGAGAACAATAGAAGTACCGACAAAGCGGGATCCGCCCGGTGCAGGTTCCATCTGTCCAAAAACGCGGCTACCCGCCGGGATCACCAAGCGCCCCTGGCTGTCAAAAATGTTCTGAGTAACGGCCACTTCCAGGGGATAAACGGTGTCCGGGTAAAAGTATTGCGGCTCTTCGCTGCTCAGGCTGCCGACCGGGATAATCGTCCCCTGCTCAAGGCGGTAGGCACCCAATTCAAAAAGCGGCTGAGCCGAACTGGGCAAGGGGGCCAACGCAGGGATCCCGGCCAGGCCAAGAATGGCTGCTGTTAAGATAGCTTTCATGAGTAGAGTCTCCAATGCTTCTCCAAGTTCTGCCGAGTTCTGAGCAGTTGCCTGAAGCTGTTCCAGGTCAATTTGCTTCCTTATCTCAACTTCTCTCCGCTTCTAGGTTACCGAATCCTTCCTGAAGCTTGTTTTCCCCCACAATTAGATTTGTCTTCAACTGTTGGCAGTTTGGGTGACCATCCTGCAGCACAACGCCTCTTAGAAATGCTGGAAGGCTTGCTGACGACTGAGGGCTTGCCCGTCCTTCAGCCAGACGGTTCCCTGCGGATCCCAGCCTGTCACTTCTCCAATCCAAACGGCCCCCGGCAATCTTTCCAACAGATGCTTGGCCACCGACACCTCGGCACTGAGGAGCAGCTCAAAATCTTCGCCCCCATAAAGCGCCCACTCCCAGGCTTGGGCCGGGAAAGCCTGCCGCAAAGCTTTTGAAATCGGGATCCGCTCCACGGCAATCCTTGCCTCCACCCCACTGGCCTGACACACCTGCACCAGGGCATCTGCCAAACCGTCGCTGGTATCCATACCGGCAATGCGCAAGGGATCCGGGATCCCTTCCAAGAGGGGCACCAGATCCAGGCGCGGGCGTGGGTATTGGTGAGCCCTGATCAACTGCTCGCGCTCGGCCGCCGTAGCTGAGGATCCCTGTTCAGGATGGAGAAGCAGCTCCAAGCCTGCCCGCGCATCTCCGTGCGGCCCTGTTACCACCAGCCAATCGCCGGGTTGAGCCCGTCTGCGCTGAATGGCCCGCCCCGGCTGCACCGATCCCAGGGCCGTGATTGCCACAAATCGATGCGGCGACCGACACAGATCCCCTCCCACCAGTTGGCATTCCCAGCGGGCGCAACAGTCCCGCATCCCTTGATAAAGCTCCTCCACCCAAGCAACCGGTGTGGAGCCCGGCAAGCCCAAACCCACCACCAACGCCTGCGGACGGGATCCCATCGCGGCCAGATCCGACAGATTGGCGGCCACCGCGCGCCAGCCCACCGCATGGGCCGGGGTCGTCAGATCGCTGAAGTGAACTCCCTCCACCAACACATCGGTTGTCACCACCAACTGCCCCTCCGGAGCAGCTAACACCGCCGCATCGTCTCCCACCACCTGGGCCGGACAGTAGCGCTGCACGATCTGCAGCAGCCCTGCCTCCCCAATTGCCGAGATGGGTAGGGGGGAAGGATTGCCGTTTTGTGGAGAAGCACTGTCAGGAAGACCGGAGAACAAAACAGCCCTCTGAGGGTAGCGAGGATAGCAAAGCTGAAAAAGCTGATGGATGATGGGTTCTTGTTGGATATTTCCAAGGATCCCGCCTGCACGCCACAGGCAAGCTGGAGAATTCTACCCCGCCGTCCGCTGTCCAATTAGGGCATAGAAGGGATCCCCGCCTCCGCCTGCCCAAAAGCCCAGCCAACCCATAGGGGCAGGCCGCTGGATCACTTTCACCACCTCAAACCCCGGCACCGACTCAAAATAGCGCCTGACCAACTCCACCCGCCCCGCCTCAGAGTTGTCCCGCCAAGCCTGGATCGCCTTCTGGAAAAACATGCGATTGGAGAAGCTGACGATGAAGAGGCCCTGGGGCTTTAGAATGCGATACACCTCTGCAAACACCTGCTCCGGCTGCTGCAGATACTGCACCGAAACCGTATTCAGCACCGCATCGAAGGAGTGATCGGGGAAGGGCAGAACTGGGTTTTGGTTCAAGTTCTGGATGAAGAAGTGATCCAGCCGGGGGTTGGCCGCCAGTTCCTCAGGGTTCATCCCATGCCCCTCCACATGGGCAAACTCCATCTCAGGTGGCAAATGGGAGACCCAACTGCTCATCAGATCGAGAATGCGGGTCTGGGGCCGCAAATGCTCGCGGTATAGATCGGTGAGCTGGCCGATGAAGCCAGAATCCACATGGGTCACAAAGCGGGGATAGCTGTAAAAGAGGGCATCGTCGCTGGGATCCAACTTGGAGCGCTGCCAATCCTTGAGCACCACCATGGCCAAACGGTTGCAAATCTTAATCAAAGCTAACATTTTGGAAGCTTCGGAAAAGGGGTGGGCGTGATACCTTAGCAGAGCAACAGTGGCCATTTCGCGAAGGACTCTTTGCCGTGATGTCTGTGTCTCACCCCTCTTCAGCGGCTCCTTCTTCTTCTGGGTCTAACTTTGGCCTGCGGGAGTACGTAACCGAACTGCAGCTCCACATGGCTCTGCAGGCTCGCAGCCTTACTCCTTCTCTCAGCGTTTCCCCAGCCCAGGACAGCCCCCTGGCTCTGGTGCAGCGGGCACAGGCAGCTATGGAGAAGTCCGTTTCCCGCCAGTGGCTTTGAGGGGCACAGCCTGGGCAGAGAGGCTCAGGCCAAGCTTTTGCGCAACACCCCCTGCACCAGCAGAACCGACACCCCCACAAACCCCGTCAAAAGGCCCAGGGATCCCGCCAGGGTGAGATCGCCCCAGGGAGCCTGCAGCACCACATCGGCCCAGCTCCAGCTATCGCTGCGGTAAACATGGCGGATGGGCTCGATGGCAAAGGTGAGGGGGTTGAGGCTGGCCACCCAACGCAGCCAGGTGGGCATAAAGCTCAGGGGAGCCAAGGCCGTGCTGGAAAAGATCAGGGGCAAGTTCACCAAAAAGATGAAAGCCAGCAATTGCTGGTGCCCCGGCATGGCAAAGGCCAAGCCCAAGCTCAGCGCCGTAAAGCCCAAGACCAACAGGCCCACGATCAAGGCCACCACCGCCAAGCCTGGCCCGTCGGGGATCCCGGCCCCAAGGGCGTAGTCTGCCCCCACAATGACTGCCGTCTGCAGCAACGCCAAGCTGACGATAAACAGGCTAGAAGCAAGAACAATGGAAAAACGAGAGGTGAGGGGAGCCACCAACAACCGGTTCAAAAAGCCAAATTCTCGGTCGAAAATCACCGGCACTCCGGCATTCAAGGCTCCACCAAAAGCCGTAAACACGATGACTCCCGCCCCCAAAAACTGGGTGTAGTTTTGTCCGGCCCCGAAAATGCCGGCAGGAGCATTCTGAAACAAGGCTCCAAACAAAATCAGCCAGAGCAACGGCTGGATAATGCCGGCCAGCAAGGTTGTGGGGCGACGCTTCAGTTGGATAAACAAGCGGCGGGTGAGGGCGAAGGTCTCCTGCCAAAAGTCAGCCGTCAAAAGGGGGATCGGGTTAGATTGAACCGGGGAAGAGGCAGAGGTCATACCCAAGCTCCTGTAGAGTTGTGATCAATGAATGTGTGATGAATGAATGCAGTATCTAATCCATCAACCAATACAACCAATAAATATCTCGATATGCCTTTGTACAGGGATCAATGGGGCTCGATCATGAGGGGATGAAGTTACTTTTTCTTTTTGCCCAGATTGGCCTCGGCAGCGGCCAGCTCCGCATCCATGAGGGTTTGCCCGGTTGCCGCCAAATACACATCATCCAAGCTGGGACGAGATTGGGTGCTGCTGAACACCTCCAGCCCATGAGCTTGCAAGTGAGCGCGGATCTGGCTGAGGGGATCCTCCCCATTCCGCTGCACCACCAGGTTCAGGGCGTTGCCCTGGGCGCTGTTGATCACCACCTTCTGGACAAAGGGCAGGGATCCCAGCAGTTGGGCACCCCGTTGGGCCAGTTCCGCCGGGGCAAATTCCTGCAGCTTGACGGTGATGCGCTCGCCGCCGACGCGGGTTTTCAGCTCCTCTGGGGTTCCCTCGGCAATCACCTTGCCCCGGTCGATGATGGCCACCCGATCCGCCAGCAGGTCGATCTCCTCCAGGTAATGGCTGCTGAGCACCACCGTGATCCCTGTGTTCTTGAGTTGGCGCAGAAAATCCCAGATGGCCAACCGACTGGGAATGTCCAGGCCCACCGTGGGCTCGTCCAAGACCAGCACCTGGGGTTGATGGAGCAGTCCTGCCGCCAGATCCAAGCGTTTGCGCAGCCCGCCGGAGTAGGTACCGATGCGCTGGTCGGCACGGTCGGTCAGCCCCAGCAGCTCCAGGACGGCAGCGATTCGCTCTTGGGCCAGGGGGCGCGGCAGGTGGTAGAGGTCGGCCTGCAACTGCAACAATTCTCGCCCGGTCAGCACCTTATCCAAGGCCACCTCTTGGGCGACAAACCCCAGTTTTTCTCGTACCGCTTTGGGGTTTTCGCTGGCTGGGATCCCGTACACCTCTATCCGGCCTGAGTCGGGACGGAGCAAGGTGCAGAGGCAATGCAAAGTGGTGGTCTTGCCCGCTCCATTGGGGCCGAGAATGCCGTAGATCTGGCCGGGTTCCACCTGAAAGGAGACATCCGCCACGGCCACTGTGGATCCGTAGCGCTTCTGAAGTTGCTGTACCAAGACTGCGGGAGTACTTGACATGGGCATTCACATTTCGCTCCCTCTAGGCTATCAAGCCTCTACAGAAGATGAGGGGTGGCGATCGCCCCCATTTCTTGCCCCTTGCCGCCAACCCCCTAGGGATGGTGGGAGCTGAACCGAGGCTCACGGTATAGTGGTTCAGGCGAATCCGGTGGGGGATCCCTGCCCATCCTTCAACCTAGTCCGGTTGGGTCGAACCCTCGCCAAGGTGTTTGTTGTGGATCTGTGGAGAGGAGATGAATGCTGAAGCCAAAGCGTGCCTCTTGTGGGGGCTCGGATTCCCCCACCGCAAAAGGTTGCCCTGCTGTAGCTTATATAACTTTGGCGCTCTTGGCGCTCAGCTTGGTCGGTTGCGGCGAGGGAACCACTCCCCTGGGCCCACTGGAAAATGTCTTTCTGCGGGCAGATGATTTTGAAATTACAGGGGGATCCCCGGCAGCGGGCGCAGTGGGGCCTTACCTACAGTTCAACATGCGGCGGCAACGGGATAACCAAATCCTAAATCGCCCCCTCAATGTCTATGTGGACAACGCCGGGCTGGCAGAAAGGCGGAATCCCCTTTTGGATAACCAAAACCGTCCTATTCTCTTACAGCGCTCGGTGGCCTTCTTGGGCAATGGGCTGGATCTGAACAGAGATGGCCAGCCGGATCTGCCCCCCAAAGAACCCCCCAGCTTCACCAGTGGCCCGCTGCTGCCCTACGCCCCGCCCAATCAGTGGCAAAGCCGGGCTGCCCTTGCCTATGTTCCCGGACAAGCCAATATCCCCGGACGGGGCCCCAGCGACCGCTTTGGCATCTACTTTTCTTCCATCCTGCCCTACACCGGGCAGCTTCGCTTCCGCGCCCGCGACGAGCTGGGCAATGCCTTTGCCCGCACCTTTGAGGTCACCTATCCGGCAGCAGCCAGCCGCGCCACGGTCACCGTCACCTTGGCCAACCTCACCGCCACTGCCCAAGAGCCAGTTCTCATTGCCATTTGTAACCAGTTGGGAGCTGCTGCCGTGGTGGGCCTGCGGAGTGGCACGTTCACCGAGCTGGTGGATCTCCTGCCGGCCCCAGAGCTGCCGGTGGATCCCATCTTGAGCGAGCCCATCCGCTATGTGGCCGAGGCTTATCAATTTAACCGCGATCGAGCCGTGATCCGCGTCTCCCAAAATCCCGCCGATCCCAGCCGCATGAGCGTTCCTCTACTGGGATTTGAAGGGACAACCGGTCGGGCAGATCTGACGCTGGTGAACTCTGTAGGGGATCGGCTTACCTGCTTCAACGATCGGCTTTCGGATCTGCGGGATACGTTTTCTGACTTTTTCAGATAGCGATTGATCGCAGTTCTCCACAGAGCCAGTTGGCCGTGAGCTGGCGCCTATGCCTCGGTTTTCTCAGATCGTCTCAAAGTCTGCCGGAGAAGCCTGCAGAAGAAGCTCGAAAAATCTGTTCATAGTGAGCCTTTTTGAACTCTACTTCGCTGCTTCCTTCCGCTGGAACATTCTGTTGCCTTACTGGCAAAATCCGGCCCTAACTTGGGGCTGCCCCCTTTTCCTGTCGGATTGGAGTGCGATATGCTGGTTTTCCACCTCTAAAAGCGTGATTTATTCCAAACTGTTTTGACTCCTATGAATCCCCATCGCTCTCAGGTCTCGGTTCCTATCCTGCAGGAAAACTGGCACTTTCAAGAGCGGGATGCTTGCGGGGTCGGCTTTTTGGTGAATCAGCAGGGGAGAGCCAGCCACGACCTCTTGCAGAAAACCCTTCAGGCCCTCACCTGTATGGAACATCGGGGTGGCTGTGGCGGCGACGGCCAGAGCGGTGATGGGGCGGGCATTGCAACGGCAATCCCCTGGTCGCTGTTGCAGGCAGAGAGGGAAGAAATTCGAGCTTGGGATCCCACTCACAGCGCGGTGGGGATGGTCTTTTTGCCTCAGGATCCTGCTGAGTGTCAGGCGGTGCAGCAGGTGATCGATGAGTACTTGACCACCACCGACTGGCAGCGGGTGGTTTGGCGGCAGGTACCGGTCAATCCCAATTGCCTGGGGCCGATGGCGCGGCAGACCATGCCCTCCATTTGGCAGATGCTCCTCACCCATCCCACGCTGGAAGGAGACGAGCTAGAGCAGCAGCTCTATCTGTTGCGGCGGCGCATTCGGCGGCGGGTAGAGGCTCGGTTTGGCTTTTATGCTCTGTATTTTGCCTCTTTGTCCTGCCGGGTTGTCGTTTACAAAGGCATGGTGCAATCGTCGGTTCTGGGCCAGTTTTATCGAGATCTGCAAAACCCCCTCTACACCACCACCTACGCCACCTACCACCGCCGCTTCAGCACCAATACCCTGCCGCGTTGGTCGCTGGCTCAGCCTTTCCGCTACCTCTGCCACAACGGCGAGATCAACACCTACCTGGGCAATGTCAACTGGATGGCCGCCCGCGAACAAACCCTTTCCCATCCCCGCTGGGGTACAGCGGTCGAGGATCTGAAGCCGATTATTGACCCGGGCACCAGCGACTCAGCAGGTCTGGACGCTGTGTTTGAGCTGTTGATTCAGTCGGGCTACTCCACTCAGCAGGCGATGATGGTGCTGATCCCGGAAGCCTATCGCAACCAGCCAGAACTGCAGAATCACCCGGAAGTGGTGGATTTCTACGAGTTCTTCGGCGGCCTGCAGGAGCCTTGGGATGGCCCGGCGATGGTGGTTTTCTGCGACGGCAAAACCATCGGGGCCACGTTGGATCGCAATGGCCTGCGCCCAGCCCGCTACGCTCGCAGCCGCGATGGTCTGCTGGTGGTGGCCTCGGAAGCTGGCGTGGTTCCTCTGCCGGAGACCGACATTTTGGAAAAAGGGCGGCTAGGCCCGGGGCAGATGCTGACGGTGGATCTGCAGAGCGGGCAAATCTGCAAAAACTGGGAGATCAAAACCCAGGTGGCAGCCCAGCACCCCTACGGCGAATGGCTCAAAGCCCATCGCGTTCAGCTCAGCACCCAAGGCTTTGAAAATACCCCTCACCTCTCGGAAGAACAACTGTTACAAGCCCAAACCGCCTTCGGGTACTCCTCAGAAGATGTGGAGATGATCATCGAGGAGATGGCGGCTACGGGCAAGGAGCCCACCTTCAGCATGGGGGATGATGCGCCGCTGGCTGTGCTGTCCACCCAGCCTCATCCCCTCTACGACTATTTCAAGCAGCGCTTTGCCCAGGTCACCAACCCCGCCATCGATCCCCTGCGGGAGAGCCTGGTGATGTCTTTGGATGTGTATCTGGGATCCAAGGGCAACCTGCTGGAGATCCGCCCTGAGCATGCCCGCCTGTTGCAGTTGCGCAGCCCGGTGCTCAACGAAGCGGAGCTGGCCGCTCTGCAGCATACCCCTTTTCCCTGCCACACGCTCCCGATTCTCTATCCGGTGGCTGCTGGCCCAGAAGGACTGGAGGTCCAGGTACGGGCCCTCTGCCAGCAGGCGGCCCAGGCGGTGCGGGGGGGAGCTGAGATTTTAATCCTCTCGGATCGCGGCCTTGATGCCGAGCAGGCTCTGATCCCACCTCTGTTGGCAGTGGGCGCTATCCATCATCACCTCATCCAGGAAGGGCTGCGCCTGCAGACCTCTCTGGTGGTGGAGACTGCCCAATGCTGGAGCACCCATCACTTTGCCTGCTTGATCGGCTATGGGGCCAGCGCCGTTTGTCCTTATCTGGCCTATGAAGCTGTGCGGCAGTGGTGGCACAAGCCCAAGACACAAACCCAGATGGCCACCGGCAAGTTGCCCCAGCTTTCCCTGGCCGAGGTGCAACTGAAGTACCGCGCCGCCATTGAGGCAGGGCTGCTCAAGATTCTCTCCAAAATGGGCATTTCTCTGCTCTCCAGCTACCACGGGGCGCAGATTTTCGAGGCCATTGGCCTGAGCCAAGAGGTGATCGACCTGGCCTTCCGCGGCACGGTGTCGCGGGTGGGGGGCATGACGCTGGCAGATCTGGCCCGCGAGGGCATGGTGAATCACCAGCGGGCCTTCCCCGAACTCACCTCGAAAAAGCTGGAGAACTTTGGCTTTATCCAGGCGCGGCCCAAAGGCGAATACCACATCAACAGTCCAGAAATGGCCAAACTGCTGCACAAGGCCATCGAATCGGGTCAGCCTGCCCACTATGAGATCTACAGGGCCCACCTGCGCAGCCGCACCCCCACCGCGTTGCGAGACCTGCTGGATTTCCGCAGCGACCGGGATCCCATTCCCTTGGAGGAAGTGGAACCGGTGTCGGAGATTTTCAAACGCTTTGCCACAGGTGGGATGTCCTTGGGGGCCCTCAGCCGCGAGGCCCACGAGACCCTGGCCATTGCCATGAACCGCATCGGCGGCAAGTCCAACTCCGGTGAAGGCGGGGAAGATCCGGAACGATACCTCCCCATCACCGATGTAGGCCCAGATGGCACCTCGGCCCGCTTTCCCCACCTGAAGGGGCTGCGCAT
The DNA here is from genome assembly GCF_054060015.1 of Thermostichus sp. MS-CIW-25. Taxonomy (NCBI): domain Bacteria; kingdom Bacillati; phylum Cyanobacteriota; class Cyanophyceae; order Thermostichales; family Thermostichaceae; genus Thermostichus; species Thermostichus sp. MS-CIW-25. The sequence continues at coordinate 1,871 of NZ_JBSSCS010000044.1, read as the reverse complement.
GGGGGACAACGCCAGCTCGGCGGTGAAGCAGGTGGCCTCGGGCCGCTTTGGCGTGACACCGGAGTATTTGCTCAACGCGCGGCAAATTGAGATCAAGATAGCCCAGGGGGCCAAGCCGGGCGAGGGCGGGCAACTGCCGGGCAAAAAGGTCAGCCCCTACATCGCCAAGCTGCGCCGCTCCAAGCCGGGGGTGACCTTGATCTCGCCGCCGCCCCACCACGACATCTACTCCATTGAAGATCTGGCGCAGTTGATCTTCGACTTGCACCAGGTGAACCCCCAGGCCCAGGTGTCGGTGAAGCTGGTGGCGGAGGTGGGCATCGGCACGGTGGCGGCAGGAGTAGCCAAGGCCAACGCCGACATCATCCAAATCTCCGGCCATGAAGGGGGCACAGGGGCTTCCCCCTTGAGCTCCATCAAACATGCCGGGGCACCTTGGGAGTTGGGCCTGGTGGAGGTGCATCATACCCTGCTGGAAAACGGCCTACGGCAGCGCTCCATCCTGCGGGTGGATGGCGGCATTCGCACGGGTTGGGAAGTGGTGATGGCGGCCATGCTGGGGGCAGAAGAGTTTGGCTTTGGCACGGTGGCCATGATTGCGGAGGGGTGCATCATGGCGCGGGTATGCCATACCAACAATTGCCCGGTGGGGGTGACCAGCCAGAAGGAAGAGCTGCGCAAGCGCTTCCCCGGCACACCGGATCACGTGGTGACCTTCTTCACGTTTGTGGCGGAGGAGGTGCGCCAAGTCTTAGCCCAACTGGGCTACCGCTCTCTGAAGGAGGTGATTGGACGGGTGGATCTGCTCTGTCCGCGGGCCGATGCCGTTCTCCAGAAAACCCCATCCTTGAACTTGGAGTGTCTGCTGCGAACTCCCCCCGGTTTTGATCCCAACACCCTGCCCGACTGGTTGGAGCATGAGCCGGTTCACGCCAACGGCCCGGTGCTGGATGAGCAGATCCTGGCTCAGCCGGAGGTGCAGAAGGCGGTGGAAACCTGCGGCACGGCCACGGTGGAGATCCCTATCGCCAACACCGACCGCTGCGTAGGCGGGCGCATTGCCGGAACCTTGGCCCGCTTGTACGGAGATACCGGCTTTGCCCAACAGGGGGGGCAGTTGGATCTGCGCTTTGTCGGCAGCGCCGGCCAGAGCTTTGGCGCTTTTACGCTGGCGGGGATGCGCCTGACCCTGACAGGAGAAGCCAATGACTACGTGGGCAAAAGCATGTGCGGGGGTGAGATCGTCATCTTGGCTCCCGGCGATGCGCCACGGGATCCCTCGGAAAATGTGATCTTGGGCAATACTTGCCTGTACGGAGCCACCGGGGGTTACCTATTCGCCAACGGCCAGGCAGGGGAACGCTTTGCGGTGCGCAACTCGGGAGCGCAGGCGGTGATCGAGGGATCCGGCGACCACTGCTGCGAGTACATGACCGGTGGTGTGGTGGTGGTGCTGGGGCGGGTGGGCCGCAACTTGGGGGCTGGGATGACCGGCGGCCTGGCCTATGTGCTGGATGAGCAGGGCGACTTTCCCGCCAAGGTCAACGGGGAGATCGTGCGCATTCAGCGGGTGCAGACGGCGGCAGCAGAGGCACAACTGAAGAGCCTGATCCAGGAGCACTATCGCCGCACCCATTCCCCCAAAGCGGAGCGCATTCTGCAAAATTGGGAATCCTGCTTGCCCCTGTTTTGGCAGGTGATCCCGCCTTCGGAGGAGGGCAGCGAGCTGACGGATCCCTTGCGATCCCAGCCGCTGGCAGTGGAGTCTTAAGGATCTCTCAGCTAGAAATCGCAGGAGCCCCGCACTGTACCCGTAGGGTCAGTGTCGGGAGGAATGCGGAAGTTATGATAGAACCATGACCCAAGTCCTG
>NZ_JBSSCS010000043.1:0-21043 GCF_054060015.1 Thermostichus sp. MS-CIW-25 | reverse complement strand
TTGGCTTGCCAACTGCAGGGCTACCGTTCGCGCCAGCGGGCCGGAGGCCTTAAGCCCGCCCTGTACTGCGAAGCAGTCAGGGTCGGGTAGTTTACAGGACAATCCCTTTCACGAGGACAATCCCTTTCACGACAATAGAAGAGATCCCGGAGCTGTTCTGCTTAAGACCTAGGGAGTCGGTGTGGCAGAGGGGATGCGCAGCTCTACAGCCGTATCCAGGCGAGAGCGTGGGGGTGGGGCTTCTCCCTGAGCCAGTTCTAGGTACTGGGCCAGCGGGTGATGCTCCTTCCAGCGGGATCCCACCTCAGCAGCCATCTGGGTGACTTGGATTTGATAAAGCTGGGCCAGCTCGGCAGCATTGAGGTTGCTCCGCTCCACCTGATCGCGACTGGCCTCGGCCAGGATATCTACCACAAGGTTGCCTTGCTCATCAAACCGCCACAGTTCCAGGCGGCTGCGGGAACGCAGGCTCAGCTCCGTTGGCGAAGCTGGTCGAGTGAGGACATCGACGCGGGCGATGACGATGGCTTCCAGGCCCAGGTAATCGAAAAATTGGCCCACCGCCTCCGGCTTGCGGCGATCCCACTCAAACAGCTCGTAGATGGGCCAGCCCACCTTCTGCAAAATGGGCTGAATGCGACGGTTGTCCAGGGGCACCACCTTCTCGCCGTTGGGGATCAAGCCCAGACGCACCGCCTCTATGGCCAGGCGCTGGCCCAACAGTTGGGTATGCTCCAACCCTCCCACCCCCAAAATGCCAAGGCGACGACGGGGTTGAGGCCGAATGGGCACCTGCAAAACCACATCCACAGGGGTGGTCAGGCCCCCTTGCAGCAGGATCTCCTGCTCTGCCTTTTCATAGTCGGGGTGCCACACCGTCAACAGCCAACGCCCGGCTGGGGCTTGGTCTAGCTCAAAAGCGCCCCGCTCATCGGTTTGAATCGGCTGATTGGGGTTCTCCATGCCCTCCAACTGCACCTGTGCCCCCGCCACAGGTTGCCCCACGCTGTTGCTCACCTGCCCCACCAGCCGTGCTGTTCCCTGGGGCTGCCCTCTGTTTTGGGAGGGAAACAACGGCGTCAACCGCGGAATGGGGGTGGCCGGAGCCTGAGCCAGCGCTCCTGAAGCCAGTGCCAGCCAGCCGCAGAGGGCCAGACTGCCTGTTCGCGAGAGCGTTGCGTAGCGATAGCTAATCCTGTGCCGGAGAGGATGAAAGAAGAAAAAAGGCATGGCGAAGGTTGCATCCGGTAGTAGCAGTCGGTTCTATTCTGCTCCGCACCCCTGACGCGAACAGGGCAAGATCCTGCTGCAGGGATCCTCACCCAGAAAAGGGGTTGTTGGTTTGCCATTGTTGGACAAACACCGGCACCATGTTGCGCACCTGCAGCCGAAACAGGCCCGCTGCCGCATCTTCAAACATCGGATCCCCGCCCACATCATCCCGCCCATAGGCTTCGTAGTAGCGAGCCCGATCCCCAGGCCGATCCCTCTGCAAGTCCACCACCACCACCACCCCGCGGCTGCGCAACTGGTTGGGGGTGAAATTGGGAATTTCCACCGGCACCGTCGGGGCCACAAAGCGTAAGGCCGTATTCAGCAGAGAGTTGCCCTGGCGGTTGTAGTCCCGCGAGATCTGCATCTGGGTCAAAAGGATGTAGCGCAATCCCAGGGCATCCCCGATGGCCTTCAGCTTGGCCAAATCGGAGGTGTAGCGCTCATCCCGATCCAACAACGTTAGGCCCTGGGTGAGGGGCAGAAGCGGCTCAAACCGAGGATCCGGCCCCAAAGGCCCCTTCAAGAGGATCACCGGTCGCTGGGGCTGCAACTCCTTCAGGGCCATGCTGAGGTGGCGGGCCAGCTCATCCGAGTAAACGGGTTCATCGGGCAAAAGGCCAATGCCCTCCGGCTGGCGGGTCGGTTCCCCGGGCGGCAGACGAATATCCTGAGTGGAGACAAAGCCGGCCCGGACTTCCACCTGGGTGCTGGTCAGGGGAAAACCCGGCACCTCCACATCCACCAAATACAGGCCGGCCGGCAGTTCCGGCAGCACGTAAGTGCCGTCGGCAGCAATGCGGACGGTTTGCCTGGGTTGGGTTGGCGTGGCGGCCAAGTGCAAAACCCCCGTCTGAACGGGTTGGCCGGCAATATCCAGCACCCGCCCGGTCACCACACCGCGGTTGCCTGGAGAGGGGACTCCCCCGTTCAGGACCTCTGTCCCGCCGTCGCCAACTTGAGCCTGAATATCCTGCAAACGGCGCAAAGCTGGGATCCCTGCTGCCACCACCCACAAATCCCGCTCCCCCAGCATCACCAGACCCGTCGGCTGTCCCTGCAGCCGCAGCGAGGCCACCAATCGCCCCGTCTGTAAATCCACCAGCTGCAGGCGGTCGCTATCGCGGGAGGTCACGTAAGCCCAACGTCCATCCGGGGAAAGGGCCAGCCGCGTCGGTCGCCAATCCAGGCCAACCCGCTGCAGGGCCTCGCCGCTGCGGCTCAGATCCAGCACTGTTAGATCTTGGCTGCCCGAGTTGAGCACCACCAAGCGTTGCCGTTCGGCATCCAAAGCCATCGCTTCCGGAGTATTGCCGCCGCGCCAACGGGCCAACAACTCCCCATTGTCTGGGTTGACCACCAGCAAACTGAGGGGATCCTCCCCGGCTAGACCCACAAACAGGGATCCCCGCTCCGCATCATAGGCCAGCGCCAAAGGGGGGCCGGGCATCGGCAAATTGCGGGCTTGCGGCTGCTCTGAGGGGTCGCTTTGCGCACCGCTGACGCGCAGGGGAGCAGCCATCACCGCCAGACTTTGGGCAGAAGGCATGGAGGCGAAAACCCGCCCTGTGACCCCATCCACGGCAATATCCAAAACTCCCGCCGGCAACCCATAAGCCTGAATCAGCTCCCCCGTCAGCAGATCGAGGGCCACCAGCCCAGGGGCATTGGGGCCAGAGGCGTAGACCACCTGCCGTGCCTCATCCACCCGCACCACACTGGGGGCAAACCCCACCGCCACCTGCCACAAGGGATCCCCGCTGGCCCCATCCAGCAGGGTCACGGCCTGCTCCTCCAACAGCCCAACCGCAACCCAGCCCCGATCCGGTACCCCATCGATGCGATCGGCAGAGCTGCGCAACGGCAAAAGCCAATCCCCCTCTGTCCTCAGGCCGTTCCCGTCCGTCGAAAAGTTCTCCACCGCAGAGGAGGAGCCTGCTGCCGGCAAAGGGATCCCTTGCCCCAGCACGGGGGATCCCAGCCCCAGCACGCTGCTCAGCACAACCAGCCATTGCCACCGCATGACCTTCCTCACTCCACAGCCGCGCCTGCTTTGACTCAGGAGATCCTTGCCCAACCAGCATAGCCAACCCGACCGTCCCCTCGGTGCCGGAAAGCCCAAACCCATTTTTTGACAGGCTGCCCAGACGAACATAGAATGGATATTCGCTGGTTTTGTCAGGATCAACCATGAAGGTACGGCCTTCCGTCCGTCGGATCTGCGAAAAATGCCGGGTCATCCGCCGCCACGGTCGGGTGATGGTCATTTGTTCTTCCAACCCCAAGCACAAGCAGCGGCAGGGCTAGAGGGTCGATGGTGGGTGGGTTCAGCCTGCAACGGGAGACAGAGGCAAAGGCTTCCGACACAACCGAGCAAAACGTTGGCTAGACCTCTCGGTGAGCATGGATCCCAAGACCGGCATCTCTACAGCAACATTTCTCTGAATGAGGATCCCATCTCAGGCAGGCAACTCAATCCTTACTGGGCAAGTGTGTTCGAGTTGGTTTGATTTGAAAGGTACCCCTGACTATGGCACGGATTGCGGGAGTTGACATCCCCCGAGAAAAGCGAGTGGAGATTGCCCTCACCTACATTTACGGCATTGGGCTAACCCGCTCCCGCCAGATTTTGGCGAAGACCGGTATCAATCCGGATACTCGTACCCGCGACCTCACCGACGCTGAGGTGGCCGCCCTACGGACGGTGGTGGAGGGCGAATACCAGGTAGAAGGGGATCTGCGCCGCCAGGAGGCGATGAACATCAAGCGGCTGATCGACATCGGCACCTATCGAGGTCGTCGCCATCGCCTGGGTCTGCCCGTGCGTGGTCAGCGCACCCGCACCAACGCCCGCACCCGCAAGGGGGTCAGGAAAACGGTGGCCGGCAAGAAGAAAGCTCCTGCCAAGAAGTAGTCGCTCGGCTTTGCGCGGAAGGCAAAACTCTTCCACCATCCCGAATCCCAACCCCAAACAGTCGATTGCAAGGACACCTGGATCATGGCTCGGCAGCAACGGCGCGGACGTAAAGTCAAAAAGAACATCCCCAATGGGGTGGCCTACATTCAGTCCACCTTCAACAACACCATCGTCACCATCACGGATCCCAACGGCGATGTGGTGTCTTGGGCCTCGGCAGGTTCTACGGGCTTCAAAGGGGCCAAAAAGGGCACTCCCTTCGCCGCCCAAATGGCAGCAGAAAGTGCGGCGCGTCAAGCCATGGAGAACGGCATGCGCCAGATCGAAGTGATGGTGAGCGGGCCGGGAGCCGGTCGGGAAACCGCCATTCGCGCTCTACAGGCAACGGGCCTGGAAATTACTCTGATTCGAGATATTACCCCCATTCCCCACAACGGTTGCCGTCCTCCCAAGCGGCGGCGTGTCTGAAGGATCCCGCGTTGAGGGCTGGTCGAGCGTCTGTAGGGGGTTTTCTCCAGAGCTACGCCATGCCCCAGCGAAGGTCTGCCCAAGCGTGAGATGACCTCGAAGTTTCATCAGTTCTCCAAACGGATATCGAGCCAGACGGACGGGGCCACTATGATGATTCAAACCAGCCGAACCCTCCCCCACTCTCTCGGCAGCAAAGCGAGCTCAAGCGCTGTTGCTTACCAGACCGAGTGTGTTGAATCTCATCGGGATGATAACGGCGTTCACTACGGCAAATTTGCTCTGGGGCCACTGGAGCGCGGCCAAGGGATCACGGTGGGCAACGCTTTGCGGCGGGTGTTGCTCTCCAATCTAGAAGGGACGGCGGTGACCGCTGTACGCATTGCCGGGGTGAGCCACGAGTTTTCCACGGTGCCGGGGGTGCGGGAAGACGTGATGGAGATCCTTCTGAACATGAAGGAGTTGGTGCTGCGCTCCACCGCTCCCGATACTCAGGTGGGCCGTTTGGTGGCTCAGGGGCCAGGGGAAGTCACCGCCGAGAAGCTGCAATTGCCCAGCGACGTGGAGGTGATCAACCCCCGTCACCACATTGCCACCCTGGCGGAAGGGGCAATTTTGGAAATGGAGTTCATGATTGGCCGAGGACATGGCTACCGCGCCGTCGATTACTCTGACAGCAAGGCGATGGCAATCGATTTTCTGCAGATCGACTCTGTCTTCATGCCGGTGCGCAAGGTGAACTACGCCGTGGAAGCAGCCCGGGTCGGCCAATCTTTGGAAAAAGATCGGCTAATATTGGAAGTCTGGACCAACGGCAGCCTCACCCCGCAAGAGGCCCTCAGCCAAGCCGCCCGCATTTTGGTGGGCTTGTTCTCGCCGCTGCAGGAGGTCAGCTTCGATACCCCTGTGCCGCCCCAGCCAGCCGAGGACAACCAGAAAAACCAGATCCCCATCGAGGAGCTGCAGCTATCGGTGCGGGCCTACAACTGCCTGAAGCGAGCTCAGATCAACACGGTGGCCGATCTGCTGGTCTACACCGAGGAAGATCTGCTGGAGATCAAAAACTTTGGCCAGAAATCTGCCGAAGAGGTGGTGCAGGCCTTGAAAAACCGCTTTGGTCTGACGCTGCCCCGCACCCGCGAAAAGGGCAAGGCGTAGGGTTCAGGTTCCGTCCAAAGTATCGGCACCGCCGGCACGACCGCGTCAAAACCCAAGGATCCCCGAAGACTGTAGGACAAAAGGCAGAGGTTACCATGCGCCACCGCCGTCGTACCCCCCACCTCAACAAGCCCGCCGACCAGCGCAAGGCCCTGATGCGGGCGCTGACCACGGCTCTGCTGCGGGAAGGGCGGATCACCACCACCAAAGCCCGCGCCAAAGCCATTCGGGCCACCACTGAGAAGATGATTACCCTGGCCAAAGAGGGATCCCTGGCGGCGCGGCGACAGGCGCTGGCCTATATCTACGACAAGGATTTGGTGCGCTCCCTGTTCGAGCAGGCTCCTGAGCGCTACCGGGATCGGGCCGGTGGCTACACCCGCATCCTGCGCACCGTGCATCGGCGGGGCGATGGAGCAGAAATGGCGGTTATCGAGCTGGTGTAGCAGGAAGGGATCCATGCCGTACCGTCGCATTGCCCTGAGAATTCAGTACCTCGGCAGCGGGTTCTGTGGCTGGCAGCGCCAGGCGTCCCGCCGTACCGTGCAGGGGGTACTGGAGGAGGCAATTGCGTCGCGGGCGGGACATCCGGTGACCCTCTATGGGGCAGGCCGCACCGATACGGGGGTTCATGCTGCAGGCCAGGTGGCCCACTTCGACACCACCTCCGGCATTCCTGCGGCGGAGTGGTCGAGGGTGCTGAACGACTGTCTGCCGGAAGATGTGGTAGTGCTGGCTTCTGCTCAAGTGCCTGACTCCTGGCACGCCCGCTTTTCGGCTCGCTGGCGCCGTTACCGCTACCTGATCCTGAACCGGGAGCGACCGGATGTGTTCTGGCGCCTCTTTAGCTGGCAAGTGCGTTGGCCTCTGCAGGTGGAGCCGATGGCGGAAGCCCTGAATTCCCTGCTGGGGGAGCACAGCTTGGAAGCCTTCCGGCGGCGGGGATCGGATCGGCCCCACTCGCGGGTACAGGTGCAGGAGGTGCTCTGCCAGCGGCTGGGGGACTTGATCAGCATCGAGGTGCAGGCCAGCGGCTTCCTCTACCGGATGATGCGGCTCTTGGTGGGATCCCTAGAGGTGGTGGGCCGGGGCCAGCTCAGCCCGGCACAGTTTGTCCACCTGTGGCAACACAACGACTGGAGCCAGATGCGCACCCGCTACAGCGCTCCTCCGCAAGGGCTGTGCCTGACGGATGTGGGCTATGCTGCGGATCCCTTCGGTCAACAGTTCGCCCACTCGCTGCCCTTTTGGGCCTTGCCCACAGAGCCTCCCTCCGCCCTCCGGTCGCCGGCTGCGTTGGCCCATTCCTGCGGTTGATCTGGGTGATCTCCAAGCTTGTCCTGATATGTTTCCTTGCCTGCCATGAACAAAACTCCCCTTCCCAACCCCGAAACTCTGGCGCCCCGCTGGTATCTGGTGGATGCTGCCAATCAGCGCCTGGGCCGCTTGGCCGCCGCTGTGGCCACCCTCTTGCGGGGTAAGCATAAACCGGACTTCACCCCTCACCTGGATACGGGGGACTATGTAATTGTGATCAACGCTGAGAAAGTGGTGGTCACTGGCAAAAAGCGCACCCAAAAGCTCTACCGCCGCCACTCCGGCCGTCCTGGCGGCATGAAAGTGGAAACCTTTGCCCAACTGCAGGCGCGCCTGCCGGAGCGGGTGGTGGAAAAAGCGGTCAAGGGAATGTTGCCCCACACCCGTTTGGGCCGGCGGCAATTCACCAAGCTAAAAGTTTATGTCGGGCCGAGCCACCCTCATGAGGCCCAGCAACCCCAGGTTTATCCCCTCAACACGATCCCAGGAGCCAAAGCATGACTCAAGCGAGCAGCCAACGAGCCGTTTATTGGGGAACGGGACGCCGCAAAACCGCCGTTGCCCGCGTGCGTTTGGTGCCCGGCACGGGCAAAATCATCATCAATGACAGGCCGGGAGACCAGTATCTGCAGTATCAAGAAGCCCTGCTGGCCAGTGTGAAGGGGCCGCTGGAGATCCTTGGTCTGGAAAACTCCTACGATATTCTGGTGCGAGCCCATGGCGGCGGCGTTCACGGCCAGGCGGATGCGATCAAGCTGGGGGTGGCGCGCGCCCTCTGCGAGGTGGATCCGGCCAATCGCGGCCCTTTGAAAGTAGAGGGTTATCTGAAACGGGATCCGCGCGCCGTGGAGCGGAAGAAATACGGCCTGCGCAAGGCCCGCAAGGCTCCCCAGTACTCGAAGCGCTAGGGATCCCTGCCGTTGTTTTTAGAGGAAGATGTTGATAGACAAGGGTATAGAAACAGGCCCAGAGGAGGAAAGGGTTATGCCCAAGAAAGGATTGCACCCGCAGTGGTATCCAGAAGCCAAAGTCATCTGCAACGGCGAAGTGGTGATGACGGTGGGATCCACCAAGCCGGAGCTCAAGGTGGATGTTTGGTCGGGCAACCATCCCTTTTTCACCGGCAGCCAGAAGATCATCGACAGCGAAGGCCGGGTGGAGAAGTTCATGCGCAAATACGGCATGAGCGGTGGCAAAAAGGCCAAGTAGAGGTTCCCCCATCTGGGTGTGGGCAATACTTGGATTCCTGGGTATTGCGAGTCTATGGCTTCTGCTCAACTGATCGACCAGCTTAAGAATGTCGAAGCCACCTTTCAGGAGCTGACGGTGCGCTTGGCCGATCCGGACGTGGCCACGGATCCAGCTGAGCTGCAGCGGATTGCCAAGGCCCGCTCCTCCTTGGAGGCCACCGTCCAGGCTTTTCACGACTGGCAAAAGCTGAATCGCGATCTGCAACAGACGGAAGAACTTTTGCGGGAATCGGCCTCCGACCCGGAGCTGGAGGCGATGGCAAGAGCGGAACTTGAGCAACTGCGGGCCCGCCAAGAACAACTGGAGGAAAAGCTCACCCTGCTGCTGCTGCCCCGGGATCCCAACGACGACAAGAACATTATGTTGGAGATTCGCGCTGGCACCGGTGGGGAGGAGGCGGCGCTGTGGGCGGCGGATCTGGCCCGCATGTACACCCGCTACGCCGAAAAGCTGGGCTGGTCGGTGCGTCTGGCCAGCCTCTCCGAAGGAGAGCTGGGGGGCTACAAAGAGGCGATCCTGGAGATTCAAGGGGATCAGGTGTACAGCAAGCTCAAGTTTGAAGCTGGCGTGCATCGGGTGCAGCGGGTGCCCGTCACCGAAGCGCAAGGCCGTGTCCACACCTCGACGGCCACGGTGGCGGTGATGCCAGAGGTGGACGAGGTGGAGGTGGTCATCGACCCGAAAGACATCGAAATCAAAACGGCACGTTCCGGGGGGGCAGGCGGCCAAAACGTGAACAAGGTGGAGACGGCGGTGGATCTTCTCCACAAGCCCACCGGGATCCGGGTGTTTTGTACCGAGGAGCGTTCCCAGCTGCAGAACCGCCAGCGGGCCATGCAGATTTTGCGGGCCAAACTCTACGAGATGAAGCTGCAGGAGCAACAGGCCTCCATTAGCTCTGCTCGGCGCATGCAGGTGGGAACGGGATCCCGCTCGGAAAAAATTCGCACCTACAACTACAAGGACAACCGCGTTACCGACCACCGCCTTAACCAAAATTTCCCGCTGCAGCCCATTTTGGATGGGGAGCTGGACGACCTGATCCAAGCCTGCATTGGCCTTTACCAGAGAGAGCTGCTGGCGGAGTTGTCCTAGGCTGGCTTTGGCCGGATGGATCCCTTCCTGAGAACCTTTCTTCTGCCAAGCTGGCGATAGAATGAATACTCACGTCGAGAACCCAGACTCCCCATGCTGGCCGAATACCGCCAACACGCCGCTGCCCGCGAGGCCCAAGGGATCCCGCCGCTGCCCTTAAACGCTGCCCAGACCAGCCAGGTGTGCGAGCTCCTGAAGGCCCCGCCTGCCGGCGAAGAAGCCTTTTTGTTGCACCTCTTAACAGAGCGCGTCCCGCCGGGGGTCGATGAAGCCGCCTATGTGAAAGCGGGCTTTTTGGCCGCTGTGGCCAAGGAGGAGGTTGAATCCCCGTTGATCACTCCCCTGCGGGCGGTGGAGCTCTTGGGCACCATGCTGGGGGGCTACAACGTCCAGGTTTTGCTGGATCTGTTGCAGGATGCGCGGCATGAGATCGCAGCGGCAGCAGCCCGCGCCCTCAGCCACACCCTGCTGGTTTTCGATGCCTTTCACGACGTGCTGGAGCTGAGCCAGTCCGGCAATGCCTATGCCCAACAGGTGATCGAGTCCTGGGCCAATGGCGAATGGTTTACCGCCAAAGACCCCCTGGCCGCAGCCATCACCGTGACGGTGTTCAAAGTTGCCGGCGAGATCAACACCGACGACCTTTCCCCCGCCGCCCACGCCACCACCCGCCCGGATATCCCCCTCCACGCCCAGGCCATGCTGGAGTCCCGCGCTCCAGGATCCCTGGTCACCATTGCCGAGCTGAAGCGCCGCGGCCATCCCGTTGCCTTTGTGGGGGATGTGGTGGGCACCGGCTCCTCCCGCAAATCCGCCCTCAACTCGCTGCTCTGGCACATCGGCCACGACATTCCCCATGTGCCCAACAAGCGGGCCGGGGGGGTGATCCTGGGGGGCACCATTGCGCCCATCTTCTTCAACACCGCCGAAGATGCCGGGGCCTTGCCCATCCAGTGCGATGTCTCCCGCCTGGAAACCGGCATGGTGGTTACCATTTGCCCCTACGAAGGTGTGATCCGCTCTGAGGCCGGCCAGGTTCTCTCCACCTTTTCCCTGCGGCCCGTGACCCTCCCCGACGAAGTGCGGGCGGGGGGACGCATTCCCCTGTTGATTGGCCGTGCCCTCACCGACAAAACCCGCCAAGCCTTGGGTTTGCCTCCCTCGACCTTGTTTATCCGCCCCACTCCACCGGCAGACACCGGCAAAGGCTATACCCTAGCGCAAAAAATCGTGGGCAAAGCCTGTGGGCTGCCAGGCGTGCGCCCGGGCACCAGTTGTGAGCCCCTCATTACCACGGTGGGATCCCAGGACACCACCGGCCCCATGACCCGTGATGAGCTGAAGGAGCTGGCCTGTCTGGGCTTCAACGCCGACCTAGTGCTGCAGAGCTTCTGCCACACCGCCGCCTATCCCAAGCCGGTGGACATCCAGATCCACAAAGAGCTGCCCGACTTTTTCGCTTCCCGCGGGGGCGTTGTCCTGCGTCCCGGCGATGGCATTATCCACTCCTGGCTCAACCGCATGCTCCTGCCGGATACCGTCGGCACCGGGGGCGACTCCCACACCCGCTTCCCCTTGGGGATCTCCTTCCCGGCGGGATCCGGTCTGGTGGCCTTTGCCGCCGCCATGGGGGTGATGCCCTTGGACATGCCGGAATCGGTGCTGGTGCGCTTTAAGGGGGAACTGCAGCCGGGGATCACCCTGCGGGATATTGTCCATGCCATCCCCTACGTGGCCATTCAGAGGGGGCTGCTCACCGTTGAGAAAAAAGGCAAGAAAAACGTCTTTGCCGGGCGCATCATGGAGATCGAGGGCCTGCCGGATCTGAAGGTGGAGCAAGCCTTCGAGTTTACCGATGCCTCGGCAGAGCGCAACTGTGCCGGCTGTACCATCCAGCTGAGCCTCGAGACGGTCTCAGAATATCTGCGCTCCAACGTGGTGCTGCTGAAAAACATGATTGCCCGCGGCTACCAGGATGCGAGAACCTTGCTGCGGCGCATCGCCAAAATGGAAGCCTGGCTGGCCAGCCCCACCCTCCTGGAGGCGGATGCCGACGCTGAATACGCCGAAGTCATCGAAATCGACCTCAGCACCATCACCGAGCCAATTGTCTGTGCCCCCAACGATCCCGACAAGGTGATGACCCTGAGCGAAGTCCATGCCCAACACGCCGCCGGCAACCCCGATACGCCGATCAAGATTGACGAAGTTTTCATCGGCTCCTGCATGACCAACATCGGCCACTACCGCGCCGCCGCCAAAATCCTGGAAGGCCAAGGGCGGGCCAAGGTGCGCCAATTCTGGATCTGTCCGCCCACCCGCATGGATGAGGCACAACTGCGCTCGGAAGGCGTATACGGCATCTTTGCTGCCGCCGGGGCCAGAACGGAAATGCCGGGATGCAGCTTGTGTATGGGCAACCAAGCCCGCGTGGAAGACGGGGCCACCGTCATGTCCACCTCCACCCGCAACTTCAACAACCGCATGGGCAAAGACGCGCGGGTTTATCTGGGATCCGCCGAGCTGGCCGCCGCCTGCGCCCTTTTGGGCCGGATCCCCACCCCTGAGGAGTACCGAGAGATCGTCTCCACCAAGATCCAGCCCTTTGCCGGCGAGCTGTACCGCTACCTCAACTTCCACGAGATCCCTGGCTTTGAGGACGAAGGACGGGTCATCCCGCGGCAGCACGTGGAGGAGCTGTCCAGGAGCCGTTCTTGAGCGAGAATAGGGGCTAGCTGCCCTGATAGCATGGCAGGGATCGCCCCATTGCCCTGGAGAAAGCTCAATGGCCCTGAATCCAAAGAGGATCCGCCGCATCCACCGCACCCTTGCCCCCATTCTGGCCCTGCCGTTGGTGGTGACGGTGCTGACGGGATCCCTGTATCAAATTGCCCGCCTTAACGAAAACTTCGACTACTACTGGCTGATCCAAATCCACAAAGGGCAGTGGGGCCCCCTCGACCTGCAAGCGGTTTACCCCTTCTTAAACGGACTGGGGCTGCTGGTGATGGTGGCCACCGGCCTCAGTATGTGGTTACCCACAAAACCCCATCGCCGCCCCAAACATACGGAGTCCTAGAGGGTTTTGGATGGATAAACCTGTAGGGTAAATACCTAAGAAACATTCCAGAAAACCCTACACTTCTCGGAATAGATTTGAATACACTAGAAGCATAGAGGTTTTGCTTGCACCTCTAAAGTTGAGCCCCAAAAGCTAAGCTCCAAACTCGAACTGGAAGTCAAAAAAGCAAAGTAATAGAGGAGGAGGATGCTCTATGGCTCTTGTCCGCTGGGATCCATTTCGTGAAATTGACGAAATTCAACGGGAAATGAACCGGATGTTCGACCGGTTGATTCCTCGCACCACCGAGGCCGACGGCTTCGCCTTCATGCCGGCAGTGGAGATGCACGATGATCCCGAAACCATTACCCTGAAGCTGGAGCTGCCCGGCTTGAACCCCAACGACTTGGATATCCAAGCCACAGCCGAAGCGGTCTCCATCACCGGGGAACGGCGATTTGAGAAGCGCTCTGAAGACAAAGGGGTAACCCGGACTGAATTCCGTTATGGGCGCTTCCAACGGGTGATCCCACTGCCGAACCGGATCAAACACGATCAGGTGAAAGCCGAATACAAAGATGGGATCCTCACCCTCACCTTGCCCAAGGCAGACTCTGAAAAAGCCCAAGTGGTTAAAGTGAGCGTTGTCTCCTGATGGGCGTAGCTGAAGCTGCTCTGAGGTTAGGCAATTTTCCATGAGGAAAAAAGATCCCATAGGGGTAGGCTCATCGCCTACCCTTTTTTAGTCCTTTTTTGCGTTTTGGTTTTTCAGCTTGCGCTCATTTCAAGCAGGAATAAATCGGGTTCGCTGCAGGGATCCCCAGCCTTCCCTAGCGAACTTAAACCGAACCCCATTTGACTTTTGCCCGCCGCTTTGGATAGGGTTTGAGTGCGCAACGGAGCCAAGGTTGAGAGCATGGCCAGCGTTACCTACGAACACGTTACCAAGCGCTACAGAGACACCACCGCCGTCCATGACCTGAACATCACCGTCGAAGACGGGGAATTTCTCGTCTTTGTCGGCCCCTCCGGCTGCGGCAAAACCACCTCCCTGCGCATGCTGGCCGGCTTGGAAGAAGTGAGCGCCGGCTCCATCTACATTGGCGATCGACGGGTGAACGATGTCCCCCCCAAGGATCGGGATATCGCCATGGTCTTCCAATCCTACGCCCTCTACCCCCACATGACCGTGGCCGAGAACATGGCCTTTGGCCTCAAGCTGCGCGGCCTGCCACGGGCGGAGATCGAAAGCCGGGTTAGGGGGGTGGCCAAGCGCCTTGGGATCGAACACCTGCTCAACCGCAAGCCCAAGGAACTTTCGGGTGGGCAACGGCAGCGGGTTGCCGTCGGGCGGGCCATCGTGCGCAATCCGGCGGTGTTTTTGATGGATGAGCCCCTCTCCAACTTGGATGCCAAGCTGCGGGTACAGGCGCGGGCCGAGATCAGCAAGTTGCACATGCAACTGGGCACCACCTTTATCTACGTTACCCACGACCAGGTGGAGGCCATGACCATGGGCAACCGCATCGCCGTCATGAAGGATGGCCGCCTGCAGCAGGTGGATACCCCCCACACCCTCTACACCCGCCCGGCCAACCTGTTTGTGGCCGGGTTCATCGGCAGCCCCGCCATGAATTTCTTCCAGGCCAAGCTGCGGGAGCAGGAGGGCACCCTCTGGATCGATACCGGCGCCTTCCGCGTGGCCATCCCGCCCCACCAGGCAGAGCCCTATTGGCAATACGTCGGCAAGTCGGTCATCTTCGGCATCCGCCCGGAAAACATCCACGATCCCCACTACCAACCCCCAGGGATCCAACCTGCCCCGGTGCGGGCTAAGGTCTCGGTAACGGAGCTGGTGGGCCATGAAGTAATCCTCTATCTCAGCACCGCCGACCGAGAAGGGATCCTGGCCGAGCAGGAGTTTATTGCCCGCGTGGATCCCCGTACCCAGCTGCGCGTCAACCAGTGGGCGGAAGTGATCTTCGACATGGATCGCTTCCACCTGTTCGATCCCGAAACCGAGCAGCGGCTGGGATAAGCGCTGGGATCGCCTTAGAATCCTAGATAAGCTGAGAAAGGCAGGGATCCCTATGCCGGAGCAATCCACTTCCAAGTTGGTTCAGGCGCAGTTTGACGAATTTCCCTACCCGAATGTCCCGATTGAGCAGACGGTTACGGATAACTTCGCGCTGTTTGCCAACAGCCTCACCACCGCTTACTATCGCCGCAACCGCAAGGTGGTCAAACCCGAGGGCAAAGTGATGCTCAACGCCGGCTGTGGCTCCGGCTGGGAGACCCTTGTGCTGGCCACGGCCAATCCGGGTGCCACCTTCGTCGGGGTGGATATCTCGGCAGAATCCCTGAAAATGGCCCGGCAGCGCCTTGAGTTTCACCAGATCCCGGATGTGCGCTTCGAGGTGATGGATATCACCGATATGAGGGCGCTGGGGCAACAGTTCGATTTCATCGCCTGCAACGACGTCCTCTACCTGCTAGAGGATCCGGTGGCCGGGCTCAAAGGCATGCGCCAAGTCCTCAAACCGGACGGCATCATCCGCACCAATGTCCACAGCCTCTATCAGCGGCAGTTTATTTTCAACATGCAGGATGCCATGGAGCTGCTGGGGGTGATGGATGAGCCGGCTGCCAAAGCCGTTCCCATCCTCAGGGAGCTGATGGATGCCCTTCACGAGGGCAGCTTCGTCAAAAGCCACTGGCAGGGGGATGCCATCAAAACCACCAATGGGATCCTGGCCAACTTTCTGCTGCGCAGCGACAAAGGCTTTACCGTACCTCAGGTCTTTGAGATGCTCCGCCAAGCCGGGCTGGAGTTCATCAGCATGGTCAATTGGCAGCAGTGGAAGCTGGAGCGGGTCCTCACCAAGCCCGTTCCCTACGCTCTGCGCCAAATCAAAAAGCTCAACCAAGAGGAGCTGCTGCACTTTATCGAGTTAATCTTTCCTAACCTGACCCGCCTGATCGACTTCTGGTGTGGCCACCCCACCGGGGCCACTTCTCCCCAACCCTTCAGCAACGAGGAATGGAGAAATGGCTCGGTACACGCCCATCCCCTGCTGCTGAGGCTCAATGCCAAAGCTGCCTTTGAGAATGCCATCCGCGACAATGGCCCGGTCAACATCAACGGCTGGCCCGGCTCCGAGGGCAACATCACCATCGATCCCTTCTCGGTGCGCTGGTTGATCGATGTTTTTGGAGAAGAGCCTGTTCCTGTACAGGCCCTGGCGGCCAAGGCGCTAGATCTCATGGATTGGACCCCCGAAGAGGCCTTTAACCAAGTGGTGGCCAATCTCAAGTTCCTTGAAGAGCGGCTGGTGGTGCTGTTGCACTCGCCGCTGCGTTGAGTTCAAGAACCTACCCCCCTCTCCCCCTGGGAGAGGGGCTGGGGGTGAGGGTCTGCAGCACCCTGATTTGCTCGGCCCGAATGGCTGCCGGGATCCGCCCTTCCGCATCGACGTTGACGGCGAACCGAACGGTGCCTTCCATTTCCACCGCATCGCCTGGGCGCAGATCCAGCCAACTGGCAGAACGGCCAAGGCGGGTCACTTGAACATCCTCAGCAGGAACCACCGAGACCCACGTGCCCGCGTAGCGATCCAAGCTGGGGCTGACTTTTTCCAAGTTGACCCCAATCCAGCCCTCCTTGCGGTTGAGAAGTCGCACCGTCCCAGTTAGTTGGAAAGGCTGTGCTTCTTCCGCTAACTTGATTGGCTCGTAGAGAACCTCTGTATTTAAAGGCTGCAGCCGAGCCAACTCCACCCGCCACCCTTGAGCCTGGCGATAGAGGGTAACCTCCATAACTGCGCGCAGCCGACCCTCCGGCAAAGGCTCGTAGAAGCCCAACTGAGAGCGAAAAGGGCGAAACCGGGGATCCTCCCGATCCGGCTCTGTTAAAAATCGTTGCAGCTCCTCGGCAGTGAACTGGAAACGCAAAGTCGGCACCACCGCTTCTGGCTTCAGGATTGCCTCCACCCGGAAAATGGCCGTATTGCCCACCGCTTGAATGGGGGTGAGGGTAAACTCCTCCGCTGAGGGCCACGATTGATCCAAGGCCCCCGGAGGGATCCCTTTCAGCAGCCGCGGAGTGAGCAGGGCTTCTGCCGTGGCAAAATCCCGAGCATTGGCCGCCTGGACGAACGCCTGCAGCGTTTCCTCCGCCGTTTTGGCCTGCCAGCAACCCCCCAGGGGCAGCAGAGCCAGCACCAAGAAAAACCACGCTCTCACATCCACACCCTCCCCAAGATGACTCTTGCTCCCAGATCTCCCTGAAGGCGACAGCTCTAGGGATTCTCGGTTGGAGATGGCGCGGGATCCGTTGCTTCCGTCTCTTCTGGGTTTTCCGACTGGGATCCCGAAGCAGCAGGTGGCTTATCCGGCTGCCACACTTCAATTCGCCAGCCGCGGTCTTGCTGGTAGAGGGTGATCTTGACGCGGGAGGTTACCGTCTCTCCCTCCAGGCGCAGACCCACCAACTGCGGGGCCAACTGCTGATAGGTGGGATCCGCCAGATCCGGCTGGGTCAAATACTTGCGCAACGTCAAGGGATCCAGCCCCAGGCGCTGGGCCGCATCCTCCAGCGAGTCGGTGCCCTCCACCCAGACATAGGCCGTCTTCCCGGTCACCTCTTGGTTGCGCACCTGCACGTTCTCCCCCACCGTGCCCCAAATCGAAGGCAGGGATCCCGGCCGGAGGGCATTGCTGAAGCGCTGGGTCAGGTAGCTGTCTGCCGTGCCCCAGTCCCCCTTCTCGGCAGCAGCGATGAAAGTGCTCACCACCTGGTCAGGAGTTTGCACAGGAGCTGCCTGGGTACAGGCGATCCCTCCTGCCAAGGCGGCAGCAGCAATCCAGACGGGGAAACGGCGTACCATGAACACTCCTCAACAACAAGCAGCACTGCTTCCCTAGATAGACTACCTGATACATTCACGCTGAACTCTCCTGAACATGGTTCAGGAAAGAAGCGATCGCATCCTGCCTATCTCTGAGCAGGAAGGCGGTATCCCGCAAAGCCCTGAGGAATACCCCCCCGAGCGCTTTCCCCCTTCACTTCCCGGCAACCGTTGCGGTGGACTCAAGGATCAGGGGGAAACTTGGTCTACTATATCCCTCTCAATGACTTTTGCCAAACCGCTTAAAGCTCAGTAAATTCAGCAAAGTTCAGGGTTTTGGGGGTTAGAGGCATGCTCTCTTTTGCTGCTTCAGAGAAGGATGAGTTCCGGCAAAGTGATAGGATAGTCCAGCAGCTTAGTCAGCCAAGCCATGGGGATCCCCACCACTGCCGATGAATGTAACGAGCTGGGCATCTCTCACTGCTTGAAGGCCCAGCAAGCCAAAACCTCGCGGGAGCGACGTGCGGCTTGGGCCATGGCTCTGGCGGCCTGGCGGCAGGGTTTGGATCTCGATCCCAACCATCTCCCCTCCCAGTTCAATCGCCTCCATGCCCTTTTGGCCTTGGGAAGCGGCTACACGGCCCTCCAAGAGGGAAAAGAGCTGCTCTCCCGGCTTTTGACCCAGCGTTACCTAGAAGATCCCAGCTTGGGCCTAACCGGATCCCAGCCCAAGCTCGCTTGGGATCCCCCTCGTCTGGCTTCTGCTAGCAAAAAGGCCCGCCGCTCTTCTAAGGCCGCTTCTGCTTCCCGCCTTGGCCCCCGCGAGCGCTACCTCCACACTCTAGCCCGTTGGCTAGCCCACCACAGCGGGGTTATCTATCGACCGGAGTCATTGCCCTACTGGCGGCTGGCTGCAGCCATTGACCCAGAGGATCTAGAGGCGCAAATGGTGGTTGCCATGAATGCGGCAGCGCAGGCGCAGCCGGAAGGGGCTTTCTTGCTGCAGAAAATAGCCGACCATTTCCCTGGGCAGAAGGACAGGGCCCTGCAAGTGCTGCAACTGGCTCTAGATCGCTACATTCCGCGGCAGGATCCCTCCAAGGCGGAGTCGGATTCAGCAGAGCAAGAGTTAGAAACGCCTCCTAACGGAGATCCAGCCTCGGAGGCGGTGGCCAGTATGGAAATTTGGACTCAGTATGAGGGGTACAAGCTGAGGCTGGAGCCAGACCTTAAGAGCATTGCAACCTTCGTCCTCCTGGCTCAAGATCGCTGGTTTGAAAGTGAAATCGAGCTGTGTCGGCAAATCCTCAAGCCGGGCATGAACGCCATTGACGTGGGGGCCAACGTTGGGGTTTACACCTTTCTCTTTGCCCGCTGTGTGGGCGAGTCTGGGAAAGTCTATGCCATCGAGCCCACGCCGGGGTGTTTGCAGTGCTTGCGGGCAACTGTTGCTCAAAACCAACTCGATCCCTCTGTACAGGTCGTGGAAGCTGCAGTTGGCGAAGAGCCTCGGGAAGTTTATTTGGTTTGCGAAGGGGCCAGCGTTTTCAACCGCATCGTCACGGATCCCATGTCGGTTGTAGAAGAAACCAAGCCGGTGCAGCAAATTACCTTAGACGAGCTGTGGATCTCAGAGGGCAAGCCCACCATCGATCTGCTCAAAATTGACGCGGAAGGGGCAGAAGTTCCCGTTTTGAAGGGGGGGAGAAAACTTATCGAGACCTGCAGCCCGGTAATCCTGTTTGAAAACCAAAATGTCGGCCAGTTTTCAGGTTTGGAGTCGGCGAAGCTTCTCGCCGAATTAGGCTATCTCATTTATGTTTACAACCCGATGATCCAAGATCTCAGTACCGTTCAGGCTTCTGTGCAACTGCCAACTGCGTTAAACTTGGTTGCCGTGCATCCGAATCGCTTTTCTCTGGCGAGCAAAGCTGGTCTGATCTAGCCGTTTCTGTGGAGTAGAGTAATGCCTTTCCCGATTAGCGAGATCCTCGGCAAAGACATGCCTTTTATCCGAATTGCAGACGTGGGGGCGATGTTTCTGGGCGGCGATAACTTCGACAAGCTGGTTCAGGAAGGGCATGCCCAAGTGATAGGATTTGAGCCCCAGAAGGAAGAGTGTGAAAAGCTCAACGCCAGAGCCCTAGCCGAGGCTCCTCGCGCCGACAAAGTGAAGCGGCAGTACTTTCCCTACTTCATTGGGGATGGATCCCGCCGCAAGTTCTATTTCACCAATGCCGGCTACACCTCCTCTCTTTATGAGCCCGATCAGGAGCTGGCCCAGCATTTTGAGAACTTGGCGGAAGTTTGTCGGGTAACTCGGGTCGAGGAAGTCCAGACTACTCGGCTAGATGACATTCCAGAACTGGGCGAAGTGGACTTTCTCAAGATGGATGTTCAGGGAGCTGAGCTGGATGTTATCCGGGGCGCTAGAAAAACTCTACAGAGTGTTACTGTTATCCAAACAGAAGTCGAGTACATACCCCTCTACAAAGGCCAACCTCTTTTCAGCGACGTAGATATTGCCCTTAGGGAAGAAGGCTTTCTCCTCCACGGCATGACCAGCAACTTCGGTGCCTGCCTCAAGCCCTTTTCAGCCAGAACCTATCGCCCTTACACCCAAGTGCTGTGGTGCGACTATGTTTACGTCAAAAACTTTATGCACTTGGGTCGGCTCTCCCCGCGCCAGCGGCTGGCAATGGCGGTGGTTTTGCATGAGGTTTACCTGTCCTACGATCTGGTAGCTTTCATCCTGGGCGTCCATGACCAAATTGCCCAAACCCGCTACAAAGACTTCTACCTGGCCAAAATGTTTGCCGCTCTCAATGTTTCTTAAGTTGCCAAGACGAGGTGGGGGATGGTCGTCATTGATGGGGTTATCTGGCAGTCGGAAGGGTTTTCTCGCTCTCCACTTTTGGATCAGTCCTACCTGTGGCTGAGCCTCATTGAAGAGTGGGTCAAGGCCAAGAAGGCAACGGAGTTTGTGGTGCTCACCCGCGGGCAAACTTGGCTGCCGCCGGGAACTTTTTTTTCCGAGATCCCCCGCTTTGCTTTTGCAGAGGCAGATGAGGATCGCACCGGCCTGCAGAGCGCCTGCGACCAGCTCAAGGCCAGGCTGTTTCTCTCCACCGGCTACACCACCCCCATCTCCACCCCTTCCATCGCCTTCATCTACGACCTAGAAGCAGAGGCCGGCAGCCAGTTTCATCCAGAATACATCGAGAAGAAAAACGCCATCTTGGCTGCTGCCCACTACGTTTTCTTCTCCGATGAAGTGCTTGCTGGCTTCCGAACCCACTACCCCGGGATCCCTCCCGAGCAGATGTCGCTAGTCTACCCGGCCATTGAAGGCTGGGCCAAGCCGGCTCCTCCCGATGCCATGGCCGAGTTTCGCCGCAAGTTTCAGTTGACTCGCCCTTTTTTCTTGGCCGTCTTGCCCGAACAGCTGGCTGATTACCGTGGCATCCAGGCTGTCAGCCAAGCTTGGGAGATCCTGCAGGGCCAAAGGCTCTCCCGCACCGAGCTGGTCTTTGCCTTTCCCAGTCCTCTGGAGGTGGATCCTGTCAAAGCGCAACTGCCCCAACGAGAAGGCCTTCGCTACCTCAGCCTGAACAATCCCGAGCTTGCCTGCGCCTATTCCTCGGCTCTGGCGCTGGT
>NZ_JBSSCS010000042.1:0-22193 GCF_054060015.1 Thermostichus sp. MS-CIW-25 | reverse complement strand
ACCGACAGCCACGGAAACAAGGTAGAGTGCCCCAAATTCTTGCGTCGTGCTGAAAGGAGGTTGAAGCAACACCAGAGGAGACTGAGCAGAAAGTTTAAGAAGGGGGCCAAACCTCAATCCAAGAACTACCACAAGCAGAGGAAGCGACTGGGCAAGGTACACCTGAAGGTTCAACGCCAGCGTAGAGACTGGGCTGTGAAGCTGGCCCGGTGCGTGGTGGCATCTAACGATGTCGTGGTGTACGAGGACTTGCAGGTGCGGAACTTGGTGCGGAATCACCACTTGGCCAAGTCGCTCGCGTAAGCGGTGCGGAGCACTATTCACGACGCGAGTTGGAGTTTATTCACCGGGTGGCTCGACTACTACGGGAAGGTCTTGAACAAGGTGGTGGTGGCAGTGCCGCCGGAGTACACCTCGCAGGACTGTTCTCATTGTGGCCATCGGGTGAAGAAGACGCTGTCCACTCGCACTCACCGCTGCCCGCGGTGTGGGGTGGTGATTGACCGAGATGAGAATGCGGCCATCAACATCCTGCGCAAAGGGTTGGAGTTGTTGGGTGGGGAGTGGAACAACGGTACCTTTGGGCAAAAGGGAACCGCCCCGAAAGGGGGAACGCCTGGGGAGAAAGGCCTACGGCCCGCTGCCGCGATGAGCACCGCTGTCGTGGAGGGGCAACCTGACACGGTAAGTGCTGTCGCAGAACCAGGAACCAGAATCCCCTGCCTTTAGGCAGGGGAGTATGTCAAATCCCCAAAGAGACTCACCGAGCCGTGAAGCGCATCCTGTTGGAGTCGGATCAAGATCTTTCGGAGCTGATCGAGGCGCTGCTCAGCCAGTGGCTGCGTTCTCAGTCGGGAAAGGTCTGAACATCAGGGAAGGGGGGCATCGCGGACCCCACAGCCGCTCAGGGATCCCGCTGTCGGGGATCGGAGGGAGCCCACAGATTCCAGTTGAGAGCCAGATAAGAATAAGATGAAGGGGCGTGAGGCAGGGATCCCCGAACGCGAGGTGGGGCCGTTCGCAATAGCGGGACGGAGTCCTTGGGCAAGTTGCGCGAGGGGAAGTCTGCGTTGGGAGGACGTCACGCTCTTTCAGGGGTAAAGGGATCCTTTATGCAAGCCATCACCTTGCTCGGCTCCACCGGCTCGATTGGCACCCAAACTCTGGACTTGGTGGCCCAGTATCCAGAGCGTTTTCAGGTTGTTGGCCTGACCAGCTACAGCAACGTTGCCCTCTTGGCCGAGCAGGTGCGGCGGTTTCGGCCCCAGATGGTTGCCATTGGCCGGGAGGAGCTGCTGCCGGAGCTGCGGTCGCTGCTGACGGGGATCCGACCGCTGCCGGAGTTGGTGGCCGGAACGGAGGGGCTGTGTCAGGTGGCGGCTCACCCGGCGGCCCAGCGGGTGGTGACGGGGATCGTCGGCTGCGCCGGTTTGTTGCCAACCCTGGCGGCCATCCGTGCCGGCAAAGACATTGCCCTGGCCAACAAAGAAACCCTGGTGGCAGGGGGGCCGGTGGTGCTGCCCTTGGTGCGGCAGTACGGGGTGAACCTGATCCCCGTCGACTCTGAGCATTCGGCCATTTTCCAGTGTTTACAGGGGGTGCCCGCGGGATCCCTGCGAAGAATCCTGTTGACTGCCTCGGGTGGCGCCTTTCGGGATTGGCCTGCCGAAAAATTGGATCAGGTCACCCTGGCCGATGCCCTCAAGCATCCCAATTGGGTGATGGGGCGCAAAATCACCATCGACTCGGCTACCCTAATGAACAAGGGCCTGGAGGTGATCGAGGCCCACTGGCTCTTCGGCCTGGACTACGACCACATCGACATCCTCATCCACCCGCAGAGCATTGTCCACTCCCTGATCGAGCTGGCCGATACCTCGGTTCTGGCCCAGTTGGGCTGGCCGGACATGCACCTGCCCATCCTCTACGGCCTCAGTTGGCCGGAACGCCTGGCCACCCCCTGGGATCCCCTCGATTTGGTCAAGCTGGGATCCCTCACCTTTAAGGCCCCGGATCACCGCAAGTATCCTTGCATGGAGTTGGCCTATGCCGCCGGGCGGAGGGGGGGGACGCTGCCGGCAGTGTTGAATGCAGCCAATGAAGTGGCGGTAGCCCTGTTCTTGCAGGAGCGCATCCGTTTTTTGGATATTCCCCGTCTCTTGGAGCGGGTTTGTGAGCGGCATCAAGTCATTGCCGATCCCAGCCTGGAGGACATTTTGCAGGCAGATGCCTGGGCACGGCGGGAAACGGCGCAACTGGCCCAGCAAGCCCCGGCTCAGGTTCTGGCCTGATCCCTACCGGGGGGATCCGGCTGAACGCTAGAGTGGAAGAGGATGCAGGGAGCAAGTGAGTGACCGGATCCCATCTCCGACAATTGGCCCATTATCTGCGCCCCTATCGACGACAGGTGGGGTTGGGCATTGGATCCCTGCTCCTGGTCAATGGCCTGGGGGTGTTCCTGCCCTGGTACGTCAAGCTGGTCATCGATGACCTCAGCCAGAACCTGGCCACTTTGTCGGCCCGGCGCATTGCCCTTTACGCCTTGACGGTGCTGGTCGTCTCCAGCCTGATGATGGGCATTCGCATTGCCTCGCGGGTGTGGATGTTTGGGGTGGGACGGCAGGTGGAGTTTCACCTCAAGCAAGCCATCTTCGAGCATTTGCTCACCCTGCAGCCTTCCTACTTTGCCCAGCAGACCATCGGGGACATTCTCACCCGCATCACCAGCGATGTGGAAAACATCCGCCGCCTGTTGGGCTTTGCCCTACTCAGTTTGGCCAACACGATCTTTGCCTATGCCACCACCTTGCCCGCCATGTTTGGCATTGAGCCCCGCCTCAGCGCACTGGCCCTATCGGTGTTTCCGGTGATGTTGGTCTTGGTCAAGCTGAGCAGTGCCCGCCTGCAGCAGGAGCAGCTCCAGGTGCAGCAGGAGTTGGCAAATCTGAGCGATCTCATCCAAGAAGATCTGAACGGCATCACCGTCATCAAGGTATACGGCCAAGAACAGCACGAGCAGCAGGGGTTTCGCCGCCAGAACCAGCGGCTGCTGCAGGCCAATTTACGCTTAGCCCTCACCCGCAACTTGCTCTTCCCCTCTTTGGTGGCGCTGGTCAGCCTCAGTTTGTTGCTACTGCTGGCGGTGGGGGGGCCGCAGATTGCGGCAGGGACGCTGACCATCGGGGATTTTTCGGCCCTCACCCTCTACGTGGAACGGTTGGTATTTCCCACCGCCCTGCTGGGCTTCACCATCACGGCCTACCAGCGGGGGCAGGTCAGCTTGGAGCGGATCGATGCTCTGTTGGGGGTAGAACCCACCATCCGAGACGCCCCAGGCGCTTTGCCGTTGCCTCTGGAGAGGGTGCAGGGTCGCCTCGAGGCCAGAGGTCTCGCGTTTGCCTTCGCCGGCCCTGCGGCAGCTCCGGCTCTAGAGGATTTGCACTTTTGCATAGAACCGGGCCAGATGGTGGCGGTGGTGGGGCCGATTGGGGCGGGCAAGTCCACTCTGGCCAATGCCCTTCCTCGGCTGCTGGAGATCCAGCCGGGGCAACTGTTTTTGGATGGGCGGGATATCACCCGTCTGCAACTGGGATCCCTGCGGCGGGCCATTGCCTATGTGCCCCAGGAGAGCTTCCTGTTCAGCGCCACGGTCCGGGATAACATTCGCTACGGCAAGCCGGATGCCGAAGATTGGGAGGTGGAATGGGCTGCCAAAGCCGCCCACATCCACGCCGAGATCCTCAACTTTCCCAAGGGCTACGACACTCTGGTGGGAGAGCGGGGCATTACCCTCTCCGGTGGCCAGCGACAGCGGGTGGCCTTGGCCCGGGCTTTGCTGGTGGATGCTCCCATCTTGATCCTGGATGACTCTCTCTCCAGCGTGGACAATCAGACGGCTCAGGCCATTCTTCGCCATCTGCGTCGGGTCACGGCCCAGAAAACGGTGATTCTCATCACCCATCGCCTTACGGCTGCGGTGGAAGCCGATCAGATTTGGGTGATGGACAGGGGCCGCCTCGTGCAGAAGGGATCCCATGCCGAATTGCTGGCGGACGAGAAGGGCCTCTACGCTTCTCTGTGGGCCAAGCAAAAGCTGGAGGAAGCCCTGGCCTAATTTGACGGCGGCAATCCCTGGCCGCTACCCTAACCGGCAAAGCTGTGGGGAGTGGCAACGATGGAAACTGCTGGGATCACTTTGTCCAAATTGCTCCACCAAGCCGGGATCCAGCCCCGATTGGCCCAGGGATCCTTGGAGGGGGTGCAGGTCTGGGGCCTGTGTGCCGACTCCCGCCAGGTGCAGGCCGGGGATCTCTTTCTGGGGATGCCGGGATCCCGCGTGGATGGGGGTTGCTTCGTGGCCCAGGCCCTGGCGGCAGGGGCGGTGGCCGCCCTGATCTCCCAGGAGGCGTGGGAGAGCTTGTCTTCTCAGGAGTTGCTGTTGCAGCAGCCTATCCTGCTTATGCCGCGCGAGGCTCTCCCCAAGGCCGTGGCCCAGGTGGCGGCGGCTTTCTATGGTTTTCCCGCCCGTCAACTGACCTTGGTGGGGGTAACGGGCACCAACGGCAAAACCACCACCACCCATCTCATTGAACATTTGGTGCAGGCTGCCGGTCGCTCCACCGCTTTGCTGGGCACTCTGTACAACCGCTGGCCGGGCCACAGCGAAGTTGCTCCCCACACCACCCTTTTTCCGCCTGAACTGCAGCGCAGCCTCAGGGAAGCCCAGAGAGCCGGGGCGGAGGTGGCGGTGATGGAGGTGAGCTCCCATGCTCTCGCTCAAGATCGGGTGTGGGGGTGTTCCTTTGCCGCTGCCGTCTGGACCAACCTCACCCAGGATCACCTGGACTTTCACCAGACGCTGGAGAACTACTGGCAGGCCAAGGCCACCCTCTTCCGACAGGAATATCTCCAAGGGCGGGCGGTGATCAACGCCGACGATGCCGGGGGACGGCGGCTTTTGCAGGCCATCCAACCCTCTTTGGATCCCTGGGCCTATTCTCTGCAGCCCCTGCAGGGGATCCCCGGCCTCTGGCCCGGCCAAGTTCAACTGCGCCCCACCGGCCTGAGCGCGACCCTGCACACCCCTGCGGGCACGTTTGCCGTGGAGGCCCCCCTGGTGGGATCCTTCAACCTGGCCAACTTGCTGGCGGCGGTGGGGGTGGCGCTGCACTTGGGGATACCGGTGGAGACCATCCAGTCGGCTCTGCCCCATTTTCCAGGGGTGCCGGGGCGGGTGGAGCGGGTGACCCTGCCGGGGCAGGATATCGCGGTGATTGTGGACTATGCCCACACCCCCGACGGGCTGGAAAACCTGCTCAAGGCCCTGCGCTCCCAGGTGCAAGGTCAGCTTATCTGTGTCTTTGGCTGTGGGGGGGATCGGGATCGGGGCAAACGACCGCAGATGGGACGCATTGCCGCCACCTGGGCAGATCAGGTGATTGTTACTTCCGACAACCCCCGCACCGAAGATCCCCAGCAGATCCTGCGGGATATTCTGGCCGGGATCCCTGGATCCCCCAGGGCGGTGGAGGTGGATCGGCGGCAGGCCATTCGCCTGGCCATCCTCGAAGCGCGGCCAGGGGATACAGTGGTGATCGCCGGCAAAGGCCACGAAGACTACCAAATCCTGGGCACCGAGAAGGTTCACTTCGACGACCGGGAAGAAGCCCGTGCCGCCCTGGCCCTGCGCCTGAACAGCCATAGCCCCTCCCGATAAACTCCTCTCTCTCTTCGGAAGAGGGGCTGGGGGTGAGGATTGCCAACAGCAAGTCAAAAGGCTTACAGTTGCCCACATGGGCTACCTAAAGATGGGCTAGACTCAGTACAACGAGAAGCACAAGCCCTATGCCTTCTTCTTCCGTGGATGTTCGCGAGCTACCCCTGTTTCCCTTGCCGGAGGTGGTACTGTTTCCGGGCCGCCCTCTGCCGCTGCACATATTCGAGTACCGCTACCGCATGATGATCAACACCATCCTGGAGACGGATCGCCGCTTTGGGGTGCTGATGTTCAATCCCCAGACGGGATCCCCAGTGCGGGTAGGGTGTTGTGCTGAGGTGTTGCAGGTGCAGCGCTTGCCGGATGACCGTATGGACATTTTGACCTTGGGGCAGCAGCGCTTCCGCGTCTTGGATTACGTGCGGGAAAAACCCTTCCGGGTGGGGCTGGTGGAATGGATTGAGGATGAGCCGACCACCCCTTCCGATGACCTGCAGGGCTGGGTGCGCCAGGTTACCACTCTCCTTCAGGATGTGGTGCGTCTCTCGGGCAAGCTGATGGAGCGGGATGCAGAGTTGCCGGAGCAGCTCCCCACCACTCCCATAGAATTGTCCTACTGGGTGGCCAGCCACTTTCATGGAGCCCCCCAAGAGCAGCAAGCTCTGCTGGAAATGGTCAGTACCGAAAGCCGGCTGCGCCGGGAAGCCGAAATTCTTGAGTCCACCCGCAAGCACTTGGCCGCCCGCACAGCCCTCAAGGATCTGTTCACGGAAATTTCCTGAGGTTCCCGTTAACCGATCAGATTTGCTCCCATCTGTTCGGGTAGCTCTTGTGGGTTCTTCCAGAGGGGACAATTCGGCCTTCTCGGCTCCCTGCAGAAGAGAAAGTTGGGTATACCTTCCCATTTTTCATGCCCTACCCTCGCCGCTACTTGCGCTTTCCCTCTCAGATCCTGGGCCGGGAAATGGAGATGCTCCACTTCGGGCATCACGGCTACCCGCTGATCTGTCTGCCCACCAGCAACGGGCGTTTTTTCGACTTGGAAGATCGCGGCATTATCGCCAGCCTCAGCCATCATCTGGAACAGGGCTATTTGCAGGCTTTTTGCGTGGAAACCCTGGATTGGGAGACCTTTTTCAACCGCGAGCTGGACTTGCCCCAACGTCGGGATCGTTGGCTGTTGTTGGAGCAGCACTGGGTAGAAGAGCTGATCCCCTATGCCAAAGCGGAAGCGCAAAATGAGTTTTTGGTAGTGGCCGGTTTTTCCCTGGGGGCTACCCATGCGGTCAACCTCACCTGTCGGCACCCCGGCTTGGTGCGCCGTTGCTTGGCCCTGGGGGGGCCCTACGATGTGGCGGCTCTCGGCTCCATCACCGGCTGGGATCCCCAACGGGCAGAGCAGGAGCTGTATTTCATCAACCCGCTGGCCTATATGTCCAACATGAGCCGGCAACTCTGGGATCACTTGGGCGGGCGCAACACCGAGCTGAAGCTGCTCACCGCTCGCCACGACCACTGCCTCAGCGACAACCTGCGTCTGGCGGAAGTGCTTAGCCGCAACAACATCCCCCATCAACTGGAGGTATGGGAGGGGAATCACGATTGGCCCACTTGGCAAGCGCAAATCCGCGCCTTCGCGTAGGATCCCTTGCAGGGAATAGCTTTTGACGAGAGAGCTTTGATGATTGAAGACTATTGGGTTGGCAGCCTGCACTTCAGCGAGCCTTTCGGGGACGATACTCTGGCTCGCCTCAACGCACTTCCCCCTGTTCAAGCTCGCAACGGCCAAACTTACAAGATCCGGGCCGAACATGTCACCATTCATGAGGTGAACCTGGATTACCGCACCAAGTATCGCTTGATCCTGGATCGCTTCAGCTACCTTTACCCCCAAGCCATCGGCCTATTCATGGGCTTTGCCTTTCGGGGGGTTTACCTCATCAACAACCCCTTTAGCTTTTATTACTACCTGCGCAACAAAGATGCTGCCTACATGGTGGTCAAAGAGCTGGGGATCTCCATCCCCAAAACTTACATTCTGCCCCCTAAAGAAGCCCCTGCATTGAAAGCAGAGGACTTTAAGTATCATAAGTTTTTCGATTGGCAGGGGATGGCAGAAGACCTGGGCTGGCCAATGGTGATCAAGCCGGCGGAGGGGCGAGAGGCCATTGGAGTAGAAATAGCCCACAACATGGAGCAGCTCCTCTATTTTTACGACCGCTCTGGATCTCAGGTGATGATGATCCAAGAGAAGGTCAAAACCCCTTACCCTTGGCAGATTCGCGCCCTCTGCATTGGCCGAAAGATCATTCCGATCAAGTATATCTTTCGCAAGTTCGATGCCAGCGAATATCTGTTTGATCCAGAATTTCTTACCCCGGAAATGGGCCAGAAAGTCATCAATACCTGTCGGATTATCAATCGAGTTTTGGGCTATGAAATGAACTCGGTGGAGCTATTCATCGACGAGCAGGGAGAGCTGCAGGCCATCGACTTTAACAATCCGGTGCCCGATGGGCGGCTCAAGGCTTTGGGAGAGATCTTCTACAACGATTACCAGCAGGCCCTTTGCGATTTGGTCTTGGACATCGTGCGGGAACAGCGTCCTTTCGACTTCCTGCCCCCAGATATCAACCGCTTTGCCCACATTGCCCGACGGGCCGATCTCACCCGCGAGCAGAAGTTTCAGATGGCTTTGGAATTGGCCAACCGTTACTACGAGCCCAGGGATCCCGATTAAAATCAAACCAGAACCCAAAAGTGTGGTTTTCCGCCGGAGAAGTTGTGGACGGGCAAAGGAGCAGCAGCGTGGTTTCCGACCCCGTTTCAGGGTGGTACGTGATCAAGCAGGCGCAGGGATCCTGCCAGGTGCTGCATTTGGCGGCGGGGGATCCCCTCTTGAGTCGGCAAGAGCATTGGGGGCCTTTTCCCAGCCAAGCTGAGGCAATTGCACGGCGGGTTGGTCTGATCCGAGCAGGCAAATGTCAACCGGCTTGAAATGGCGCTGGTGCCACGATATTCGCGAGATCCCGGCAGTGGCCTGGCACGCTTTGCAAACGGAGCGCACCTCTCCTTTTTTGGAATACGAATGGTTGCACAGCCTAGAAAGCTCAGGTTGTGCCAGCCGCAAGACGGGGTGGCTGCCCTGTCACTTGTTGGTGGAGGCAGACGGCCAGTTGATTGCTGCTGCCCCCTTGTATTTGAAAAGCCACAGTCAAGGGGAGTTTGTCTTCGACCAAGAATGGGCTGCAGTTGCCGGCCAACTGGGGGAACGCTACTACCCGAAGTTAATCGGCATGGCCCCCTTTACTCCGGCTACGGGCTATCGCATTCTCGTTCATCCTGAGCGTTCGGAAGCGGAGGTGTGGCCATTGATGCTGGCAGCCATTGATCGGTTTTGCCAAGAAAAAGATATTTCGGTATTTAGCTTGCTTTATGTGGATCTGGACTGGCGGACTCAATTGGAGTCGGATGGATTTACGCCCCGGATCACCCACAACTACCAGTGGCACAACCCCGGCTACCGCTCTTACGAAGACTTTTTGAGCCAGTTCAATGCCAACCAGCGGCGCAACATCAAGCGAGAGCGGGCTGCAATGGAAAAAAGCGGCCTAGAACTCAAGATTTACACAGGAGAGGAGATCACGCCGCGCCTGTTGTCTCTGATGTACGACTTTTACAGCAACACCTGTGCCCAATTTTGGAACTGGAGCAAATATCTCAATCGCCGCTTTTTCGAGTCTCTCTATCCCGACTATCGGGAGCGGGTGGTGCTGGTGGCCGGGGAGCGGGATGCAGAAATTGTGGGGATGTCTTTTTGTATTCGTAAGGGGGATCGCCTCTTCGGGCGCTACTGGGGTTGTCGGGAGGAGGTGAAGTTTTTGCACTTTAACGTTTGCTATTACGAGCCCATTGCCCTCGCCATCCGGGAAGGGATCCGCAACTTTGATCCCGGCGCAGGGGGATCCCATAAGATCCGACGGGGATTTCCGGCCACGCCTGTGTACAGCTACCACCGCTTCTATAGCCGAAGGCTGCAACAGGTTTTGGTGCCCTACCTGAACCGGGTTAACCCTCTCATGTTGGCCGAGCTGGAGAATGTGAATCAAAACGAGGTTCCTTTTCGAGAAGATGTTTTGCCTTCTCTATCTGCTTTGACCAAGGAGTGAACCACTTCATTGGATCGGGTTTTCAATCCCTGTCAGCAGTTGGCGGCTGACATGCTTTTTGCCCTGCTACAGCTTTTTTCGGCAATACTGACTCCAGCCAACACAGACCTGACCTATGGTTGTAGTTACTTCGAATTTCGGCGAAACGGCTTAATGGAACATCCGATCCCTTCCGTCCTTCCTGATCCCGTCAAACCTGGGGATCTTTTGATGTTGGAGATCACGGCCCTGACCCCCCAAGGAGATGGCATTGCCCACACGGCAGGACTTGGACAAGGGCGAGTGGTGTTTGTGTCCCAGGCGGTGCCCGGGGATCAGGTGGTGGCCCAAATAACCGAGATCAAGCGCAACTACTTGGTCGGGAGAATTCGGTCGCTGGTTTCTCCCTCTCCCGAACGGGTGCGACCGGCCTGCATCGTGGCGGACAAATGTGGTGGCTGCCAATGGCAACACGTCAGCTATGGCCAGCAGTTGGCCACCAAGCAGCAAATTCTCAGAGATGCGCTGGAGCGGATTGGCGGTCTGACTCTGCCGCAGCCTGTCCCCATTTTGGGATCCCGGCAGCCGCTGCGCTATCGCAACAAGGTCACCTACCCCATAACCAAACCGGAGGGCCAGCCCTTGCGCATGGGCTACTACCAACGGGGCAGCCACCGCTTGGTGAACCTCAACCAATGCCCCGTGCAAGATGAGCGGCTGGACGTGTTCCTGAGGGAAATCAAGCGCGATCTTCAAGAAACGGGCTGGAGTGTGTATGACGAAAGTCGTCACCAAGGTCATCTCCGCCACTTGGGTTTGCGCATCGGTCGCCGCACCCGCGAGGTGCTTCTTACCTTGGTCAGTTGCAGTCGTCGCCTGCCCCATCTGGAAAGCTGGGCCGAACGCTGGATGCAGCGCTACCCCGACCTGGTGGGGGTCTGTCTCAATCTCAACTCGGCTCGTACCAATGCCATCTTCGGCCCGGAGACTGAGGTCATTGCCGGTCGAGGGGCTCTGCGGGAGGAATTTGCCGGTTTTTCCCTCTGGATCGACAGCACCTCTTTCTTCCAGGTCAACACAGAGCAAGCAGAAGCCTTTTTCACCTGGATAGCCGACCAACTAAACCTGCGGGGAGAAGAGACCATCCTGGATGCCTACTGTGGCATCGGCACCTTAACCTTGCTGCTGGCCCAACGGGCGAAACGGGTGGTGGGGGTGGAAGCCTTGCCGGAAGCAGTGGCCCAAGCCCGCTACAATGCCCAGTTCAACGGTATCGCTTCGGCCCAATTTTTCCAGGGCACGGTGGAACAGGTTTTGCCAACCCTGCCCCCTGCCGACATTGTGGTGCTGGATCCGCCGCGGCGCGGCTGCGACCGCCAAGTGCTCGAGACCTTAAAGCTGCGGCGACCACCGCGCATCGTTTACATTAGCTGTCACCCTGCCACTTTGGCGCGAGACTTACAGGTCTTATTGGCAGAGGGCTCCTATCGCCTCACCCAATGGCGGGCGGCTGACTTCTTTCCCCAAACCGGGCACGTGGAGGGGGTGGCCTTTCTGGAGCGAGTTTGAATTGGAAAGGATCACGCACCTTGGCAAGACCTCAGTCGCCCAGCACTGTGCAGCGGAGCAAAAGATACAGTCGTTTCGCCTATTTCCTTTCTTCCCTTGAGAGAGGGGCCAGGGGTGGTCGCGTTGGCGGCGCGGAGCGCTTGGGAGCGGATCCACCGGTTGGGAAAGGGGCGGCAAATGCTAACGTCAGAGTAGGGATCTTTCCGCTGGGCAAGGGATCCCGTTACCCTGGTTTTTGGCTTTTTCTCCGAGATCTGGATGTTAAGAGCTGGAATTGTCGGCCTGCCCAACGTAGGCAAATCCACTTTGTTCAACGCCCTCTGTGAAAACGCCAAAGCCGAGGCGGCCAACTTTCCCTTCTGCACCATTGAGCCGAATGTGGGGCGGGTGGCAGTGCCCGATGAGCGCCTACAGGTGCTGGCCAAGATCAGCGGTTCTGCCGAGATCATCCCCAGCCAAATCGAGTTTGTGGATATTGCCGGGCTGGTGGCTGGAGCCAGCAAGGGGGAGGGTCTGGGCAACCAGTTTCTCTCCCACATTCGCCAGGTGGACGCCGTGGTGCATGTGGTGCGCTGCTTCCAAGACGAGAACATTGTGCATGTGGCGGGTTCGGTGGATCCCTTGCGGGATATCGGGGTGATCAACTTGGAGCTAGCCTTGGCGGATTTGGCCCAGATCGAGCGGCGCATAGAGCGGGTGCGCAAGCAGGCCAAGTCCGACAAAACCGCCCAACTGGAGTTGCAGGCTCTGGAACAATTACAGGCTGCCTTGGACGAGGGCAAGCCGGCTCGCCTGGTACCCCTCAGCCCAGAAGAAGAGCAGTTGATCAAAGGGTTGGGGCTGCTCACCCGCAAAAAAGTCATCTACGCCGCCAATGTGGCGGAAACGGATTTGGCCAGCGGCAATGCCTGGGTGGAGCAGGTGCGGCAATTTGCCGAGGCGGAAGGGGCAGGGGTGGTGGTGGTCTCAGCTCAGGTGGAGGCGGAACTGGTGGAGCTACCCCCCGACGAGCGACAGGCCTATCTGGATTCGTTGGGGGTGAAAGAAGGCGGGCTGAAATCCCTAATCCGGGCTACCTACGAGCTGTTGGGCTTGCGCACCTACTTTACCTCTGGCCCCAAAGAAACCCGCGCTTGGACGATCCCCGTCGGAGCTACAGCTCCTCAGGCAGCCGGGGTGATCCACTCCGATTTTGAGCGGGGCTTCATCCGGGCCGAGACGGTGGCCTATGCCGATCTGGTGGCGGCGGGATCCCTGAATGCCGCCAAAGAAAAGGGCCTGCTGCGCAGCGAAGGCAAAGACTACGTCGTCCAGGAAGGGGACGTGATGCACTTCCGCTTCAATGTCTAGTTCCCTATCCTCCTGCATCTCTCAGGCAAGCTGGGTTTTCTCAGAAACTGAAGACTTGCTCCCTGTCTTTAGGCAAAAAGACTTAACCCGCCCTGGACAAGGGATCCCAGCTTGGCGCCTTAGCTCCAGTTGGGTCTGAGAAGCAGCCTTTTCCTGAGAGAACTGTTGACGCTGTAACGAAACATCACAATAATTGGACTAGATAAACAAATGTTTTAGGGATGTATTGATGGATCTGCTGCAATACGGCCCGATGGCCTGGGTTTACATGGCAATCTTTGCCTCTATCATTTGGTACATCTGGGGTCGTTCCGAAGACGACATCATGTTCTAGAGTGGGATGAGTTCCTCTGCCGACTCAGGCCAACCCCAGCGTCTGAGTTGGCGGAGGCTCTTCCCCAGGTTGCATTCTGCAAGCCGGAGACGCCGAAGCATTTCACTGGATTTCAGCCATGCGTGGGGCCTGGGCCATAGTATCCTGAGCTGCGGGAGACTCTTTCCTTGCCCCAGCAGCACAAACCAGCATGCTCTTTGCGCAGGATCATCTTCTGAAGGTTAGAAGTGTTACCAGCTTGACCTCTCGGCGTCCCCTGCCCAGGGCCGAAAAGGCGGCGGAAGGCTATCGCCTCTCGTGGCGCGGGGTTGCGGTGATGGGGGTGCTCAACGTTACCCCCGACAGCTTCAGCGATGGCGGCCTGTGGGGATCTGCAGAAGCGGCTGTGCAGGCAGCCAAAGCCATGGCAGCGGCAGGGGCCTTGATCGTGGATATTGGCGGCGAGTCCACCCGTCCGGGAGCGGAGCCGGTATCGGTGGAGGTGGAATGCGACCGAGTCTTGCCCGTGATCCGGGCCCTGGAAGGATCCGGGATCCCCATCAGCGTCGATACGCGCAGAACGGAGGTGGCGGCTGCGGCTTTGGCTGCCGGGGCGCACATCATCAACGATGTCAGCGGGCTGCGGGATCCCCAAATGATACAGGTCTGTGCCGAAAAGGGGGTGCCGGCGGTGATCATGCACATGCGGGGAGAGCCGCGCACCATGCAGCAGCAGACCGACTATGCTGACCTGGAGGGGGAGGTTTTCGGTTTTCTCAGGGAACAGGCAGAGCGGGCCCTGGCAGCGGGCGTGCCCAGCGTTGTTTTGGATCCGGGCTTGGGCTTTGCCAAAACTGCTGAGCAGAATGTAACTCTGCTTAAAGCCCTACCGCGGCTGGTGGCCTACGGCTACCCAGTTTTGGTGGGGGCCTCCCGCAAAAGTTTTGTGGGCAAGCTTTCCGGCATTGCCGTGCCCAGCGAGCGAGACAGCGCCAGCGTGGCCGTCCACCTGTTTGCGGCCAGCCGGGGAGCTGCCCTGGTACGGGTTCATAACGTGCCAGCTCATGTTTCCGCCCTCGCCACTTGGGAAGCTCTGCACCATGATGCAGGGTAGGCTGGTGCTGCAGGGCCTCGTCTTTCATGCCTATCACGGCCACTGCCCGGAGGAAGCAGTTTTGGGTGGGCGTTTTGTGGTGGACGTGGAGATGCGGCTTTCCCTAGCCGAGATCCAAGATGACCTCTCGCGCACGGTGGACTACGCCCAGGTGTACGAGAGGGTGCGGCAGGAGGTGACCGGCCAACGCTACCGCTTGGTCGAGACCTTGGCAGACCAGATTGCAGAGCGGCTGTGGCAGAGCTATCCCCAACTGGAGGCCCTGACCGTGCGGGTTCACAAGCCCCAAGCTCCCCTGCCGGGGCTGTTCGAGGATGTTTACGTCGAGGTCGACCGCCGGCGAGCCGTAAGCAGGGCGGAAGCCTCATGAATCGTGACCTGGCCTATGTTGCCCTGGGAAGCAACCTGGGGGATCCGCTGCAGCAGTTGCGCTTGGCTGTGCAGAAGTTGCGCCGGTTGGGAGAGGTGGTGGCCTGTTCCAGTCTCTACCGCAGCCCAGCCCAAGGGGGGCCACCCGGACAGCCTGATTACCTCAATGCAGTGGTGGCCTTGGATCCCTTCCCCCCCTACCGGTCTCCCCTGGAGTTGCTCGGGGCGCTGCTGGCCATCGAGCAGGAGGCAGGACGGGTGCGGCGCATCCGCTGGGAGGCCAGAACCCTGGATTTGGATCTGCTGGCCATGGGCAGCCGCATCCTGAACAGCCCTGAGCTGACATTGCCCCACCCCCGCATGATGGAACGTGCTTTTGTCTTAGCTCCCTTGGGGGAGATCGCTCCCGACTGGCGTCACCCTGAGACCGGTGTGGGGGTCAAAGAGGCACTCATCAGTTTGGATCAGTCCTGGCTGGAGCGCACAACCCTCGGCTGGGAGTAAGAAAGAGTTTGGTAAGCTGGTTAGGGATTTCGGCAAAAGGGATCCCATGGACAGCCTCCAACTCTGGCAGCGCTACTGCGATTGGCTTTACTACCATCCCGGCCTGGAGATTTTCGTCGATATCAGCCGCATCCGTTTCACTCCCCCTCAGGTGGAAGCGCTACGGCCTCGCTTTGCCCAGGCTTTTGCCGATATGCAGGCTTTGGAGGCAGGAGCCATTGCCAACCCCGACGAAGGCCGCCAGGTGGGCCACTATTGGCTGCGGGCGCCCGAGCTGGCTCCCACCCCTGAAATCCGGCAGGCCATTCAGGATTCCATTGAGCGAGTGGAAACCTTTGCCGAAAAGATCCATCGCGGAACCATCCCGGCCAGCGGGGGGGGACGGTTCACCGAGCTGCTCTGCATCGGCATTGGCGGCTCAGCTCTGGGGCCGCAATTTGTGGCGGAGGCCCTGGCTCCGCTGCACCCCCCCCTGAACATCCACTTCATCGACAACACGGATCCCGACGGGTTTGACCGGGTGCTGGGGCGGCTGGCAGACCAACTGGGGCAAACCCTGGTGATCACCACCTCCAAATCCGGCGGCACCCCAGAGCCCCGCAATGGCTTGGTGGAGGTGAAGCTGGCCTACCAAAAAGCCGGGATCCCTTTTTCTGCCCATGCGGTGGCCATCACCGGCCCCGGCAGCCAATTGGAGCAGCAGGCGCGGCAGGAGGGGTGGTTGGAGGTCTTCCCCATCTTCGACTGGGTGGGGGGGCGCACCTCCGAAACGTCCCCGGTGGGCCTGTTGCCGGCAGCGTTGCAGGGCATTGATATCCGGGCTTTGCTGGCCGGGGCAGCCACCATGGATGAGGCCACCCGCCTGCCCCACCTGGAGCGCAATCCCGCCGCTCTGCTGGCCATGGCCTGGTACATCGTCGGTCAAGGGCAAGGGCGCAAGGACATGGTGGTTTTGCCCTACAAGGATCGCCTGCTGCTGTTTAGCCGTTACTTACAACAGTTGGTGATGGAATCCCTGGGCAAATCCCACGATCTAAACGGCAACCGTGTGGAGCAGGGCATCGCCGTTTACGGCAACAAGGGCACCACCGACCAACATGCCTACGTCCAGCAGTTGCGGGATGGCTTGAACAACTTCTTTGTCACCTTCATCGAGGTGCTTCAGGATCGGGAGCCTGGGATCCCTTCCCCCTTCGTGGAGCCGCAGGTGACCAGTGGCGACTACCTGAACGGCCTGCTGCAGGGCACCCGCCAGGCCCTCTACGAAAACGGTCGCGACTCCATTACCGTAACGCTGCCACGGGTGGATGCCCGCTCGGTGGGGGCCTTGATTGCCCTCTACGAGCGAGCCGTGGGCCTCTACGCCTCCCTAATCCAGATCAACGCTTACCATCAACCGGGGGTGGAAGCAGGCAAGAAAGCCGCCAGCGCTGTCTTGGAGCTGCAACGGCGATTGCTAGAGACGGTGCAGGAGCACCAGGGATCCCTGACTTTGCCCCAACTGGCAGAGAAACTGGGCTGCCCGGAGCGCATAGAAACCCTGTACTGGATTGTGCGGCACCTACACGCCAATGGCCGCGGAGTCCTGTTGACAGGGGATCCCGCCTGCCCCCTGGAGCTGAACATCCAGCCCCGGCCCGCTTGATCCTCTGATTTCCTGGATTGGGTGTGGAGAGCAGGCTTGAGTTGGTCAATCTGTACCTCGCCTTAAGCCCTTCCCGGCCAGCCGACCCCCCTGCCTAGAATCGAGCAAGAGTCCACTCCAGGAGGAGACTATGGATCAATCTGCTGCCGTCCTGCCCTTACAGACTCCGAAAGATGTCTCCATCGAAGATATTGAGCAGGAGCTGAACAAGATCTGGTCTTCCAAAGGAGAGAGCGTTGCCGCCCGCGCTGCCACCTTTACCCTGGTGGTGTACGAATCTCTGGACGATGCGCTGTTGCTGCCTTCCCCCACCGTCGAGGCCATCGCCACCCAAAACCCCTGTCGCGTCATTGACCTGCGAGCCAAACGGGAGGGATCTGCAGACGACGCCATCGAGGCCCAGGTGGCCGCCTACTGTCCGGTGACCCGCGAGCAGCGCAGCTCGTTGGTCTGTTGCGAATACATCACCCTGAAAGCGCCCGAATCGGCCTTTGTGCGGGCCTGCAGCACCGTTGCCTCGCTCCTGATCCCCAACTTGCCCACCTTTTTGTGGTGGCAAGGGGATCTGGATTTGAACAGCTTGCTGTTTCAAAAATTGGTGGCTCTGAGCAACCGGGTCATCGTCGATTCACGGGGCTTTGTCAATCCAGAAGAAGATCTGCAGGAAATCCACCTCTTGGTGGGTGAGGGGCGCCACTGTGGGGATCTCAACTGGCGGCGGCTGCTGCCCTGGCAGGAACTCACCGCCCAAGCCTTTGACCCTCCCGACCGGCGGGAGTCCCTATACCTCGTAGATCGCGTGAACCTCGACTACAAAGCCGGCAATCCCTGCCAGGCGTTCCTTTTCCTGGGCTGGCTGGCCGGTCGCCTGGGATGGACTCCCACAGAGCGGGTTCAGGCTCAAGAACACGATTACAAGATTGACCGCATCCGCTTTCAAACCCAAATGGGCGGCGAGGTGATGGCAGAACTGGCCGCTGTGCCCTTGGCCTCGGAAATCAGCCAGCCGGGGGATCTCATCGGGCTGCGCCTCACCTCCAGCAACCAAGAAGCCGACGCCTGTACTGTGCTGTGCTCCGAAATCACAGGGTGTATGCGCATGGAAGCCATGGGGGGCGCTCAGAGGTGCGTGATTCGCCAGGTGGCTCCCCTGGAGCAGGACTCCCTCGACACCCTGCTGGCTGCCGAGTTGCAGCGGCTTGGTCCCGACTACCTCTACGAAGAAACCCTAGGGGTGGTGGATCAGATGCTGAAGCTGGGCAAAAGCTGAGATCCGCTTCTGTTTCAAGGCAGCTCCACCGACGTGGGCTTGGAAGCATGGGGCAGTCCCCACCCCAATTTCTCGCGCATAACGCGGAAAAATTCCGGTCGGCGCAGGCGCATCAAATCCGTCCAATAGGGGGCACGTACCACCCGAATCTGGTCTTCCGGCATGATATAGCAGCCGGCATTCCCATCCACCACCAAAACCAGCGGCTGAGGGGTAACGGGGCTAATCCACACCTCCTCCGAATCGGGAAAGACCAAGGCCCGCGAGGCCATGGAATGGGGGCAGATGGGGATCAACTGCAAAACCGGCACCCCCGGTGTGATCACCGGCCCACCCGCCGAGAGGGCATAAGCCGTCGAGCCGGTGGGAGTAGCCAAAATCACTCCGTCGGCAGCCACATCCAGAGGTGAGTGATCCCCGATGGTGATCTCGAAATGGCACATGCTGGTCAAAGGCTCGCGGTGCAGCACCATCTCGTTTAAGCTCAAGACCTCCCAGCGCAATTCCTGCCCTCGGTAGGCTTGCACCAGCAACATGCTGCGGCGATCCAGGGTGTATTCCCCGGCAATGGCGGCGCTGGCTGCCTCCTCTAGATGAGAAAGGTAGGTCTCCGTCAGAAAGCCCAGGTGGCCCGTGTTCACCGCCAACAGGGGGATCCCTTTGGGGGCCAGTTGCCGCGCTGCTGCCAAGACGGTGCCATCTCCCCCCAACACCACTGCAAACTTCATGGTTTGATCAAATCCAGCCGGGGCCAGGCTATCTACTCTGGTCAGGCAGATGGGGCTGTCGGGCTTGGCATAGCCGAGGATACCGCCCCAGTTGGGGGCCACACAGACTTCCCAGCCCTGCTCCTGAAACCAGCGGGCTAGGGTTTCGCTGCTGCGTTTGGCGGCGGGTTTGGCGTCGTTGTAGAGGATCCCGGCTTTGGGCTTGGTCATGGGCAATGGGAAGGCAGAGGTGCCAAAACTCTATCAGTTCTGCAGGCCCTTCTGCTGGCCAGGTGATCCATTCCCCAATTTCTGCGCTCCTCTAGCGGGCCAAGTACCGTTCCAAGCGCCCCTGGAAAAACGACAAGATCAACGTCAGCAGCCAGTACCACAGCGCTGCCACCACCAAAGCCTCAAAAAAATGTTGGCGCGGCAAACCCGCCTGTCGAGCCCGGCCCATCAACTCCTGCAAAGCAATGGCGCTGGCCAGGGCAGTGTCTTTCTGCATGGCGATGAATTGATTGCCAATGTCGGGTAGGACAATTCGGAAAGCTTGCGGCAGAACAATGCACCACAGGGTTTGCCAGGGCTTAAGCCCCAGGGCATAGGCAGCTTCCCGCTGCCCAATGGGAATGGCTTGGATCCCGGCCCGGAAGATCTCGCTCATGTAGGCGCCATAGTTCAGGCTCAAGGCCAGCACCGCCGAAGTAAACGAGCCGAACACCAGGCCCAGTTGCGGCAAAGCCTGGTAGATGAACAAAAACTGCAGAAATAGAGGTGTGCCCCGCATCAGCGAGACATACAGAGCGGAGAGGCTGCTCAGAGGGGCAATCTGGGAGAGGCCCGCCAGTGCCGACAAAAAGGCCAAGGTGGTGGCACAGAGGATGGAGACCAAGGACAGTTGAAAAGTAGTGCCCACCCCTTGCGAGATGAACCACCACCACTCGCGCACAAAGTTGCCGTTGAGACGCAAGGTACGGATGGGGATCCCGGCCAACTCCAACTGTACCCCGCTGAAGGTGAACACCAACAACAGCAGCCACAAAACCAACCACAACCCCTGGGCCACCGGGAACGGGATC
Organism: Thermostichus sp. MS-CIW-25; assembly: GCF_054060015.1. NCBI lineage: Bacteria > Bacillati > Cyanobacteriota > Cyanophyceae > Thermostichales > Thermostichaceae > Thermostichus > Thermostichus sp. MS-CIW-25. The sequence continues at coordinate 2,406 of NZ_JBSSCS010000042.1, read as the reverse complement.
CCTTTTCGAATCCGGGGCGGTGGGTAAATGGGCCGCTCCAGTGGGATAGAGTCTTTGCTCACTCAGCTTTTTTCGTCAGATCAATGCCGTAATACCGCTTCGAGAGGGCTGTTAGCGTGCCGTCCGCATGCATGGATTCTAAGATTTCGTTAATTTTGGCTTGCAAGCTCTCGGAAGGGGCAGGGCTGGAGCGATCCAAGGCCACAGCCAAGGCTTCATAGTAGACCGGATCCCCCAGAGTTTTCAGGGGCAGTCCTTCCCGAATGGCGTTTTCAGCCGTCGGCAAAGCTGTCAAGACTGCATCCAGGCGGGTGCCATCCCCCAGTGCCAAATCCTGCAGAGCCAGGCTATCGGTGTCGTAGATGCGAATGTCCACCCGCGGGGCCGGAACTTGGATGGTCTCTCCTTCCAGAGTGAGGTTGCCCTCCAGGTAAGCTTGGTAGGTGGTGGCGGTGCCCACCCCAACTCGCTTTCCTTCCAAAGCGGCGATATCGGTCAGGGTCGAGGCTTGGTGGACCACGAAGCTGGCGGGGGTGTAGTAGTAGGGAATGGTAAACAGCAGAGCTTTCTGGCGTTCGGCAGTTACGGTCATGGAGCCGACATTGACATCCCAGCGGCCATTCCAAGATCCGGCGGTGATGACATCAAAGTTGATATCCAAAAACTCAGCCTTTACCCCCAAGCGCTTGGCGATCTCGCGCGCCACATCCACGTCAAATCCTTCCCAACTGCCGTCGGGATTGAGGTAGCTCTGAGGCCGGTAATTGGAGTCGGTGGAAATCCGGAGCACCCCCCGCTCTTGAACTTGAGCCAACAAATCGCTACCTTGGGCCAGCAGGGATCCCTGGTGTGTGCCTAGAGCCCAGCATCCGGCCAGGGTCAAGCAAAGGGCTTGTAGGGATCGGCGTCGAGAAACAGACATCGGCAAAACCTCAGATGAAGGTGAAGGGCAAACCCATTGGAATCCATCCAAGCTATCCAAGGCTGTCACAATTCCCGTTGCAAGGTAGTATCACCTGACACTGCCGCTTTGGGTGGCTATTCCCGACTGGGGCGAGCGGGTCGCAATTCTCCAAACATGCTCTAAAAAAGGCAAATCAACTGTCTCAGGATTGAGCTTATGAATCCCAATTGAGATTGAAATATCTCCTCCAGAAAGGCATCCCCTGAGACTTGCGATCAAGACTCGTGCTGTGCTGCCCGGGGGGGCAATCCGTATCCCTCTGTGGGCAACGGAGAATCGACGTTCTGGGTAGCAGAAAACATTTGGCTCGACCCAATGGATCCCCCTTAGCAATTGGGCGGAGAGGATGTCAATATCTTTGGAAGAGAACGGGGTTGAGGGTGGTTATGCAAGCGGTAATCTTGGCGGGTGGGAAAGGAACTCGTTTACGGCCCTTTACCTTTTTGCAACCCAAGCCTTTGTTGCCCCTTTTGGATGTGCCCTTTTTGGAGTGGCTGATCGGGCGCTGCCGCCGAGCCGGCCTGACAGATATTTTGCTCAGCGTGGGTTATCTGGGCCAACAAATTGAGGCTGCTCTGGGAGATGGCGCTGCTTTGGGGGTGAAGCTCCGCTACATTCCTGAAGAGACGCCTTTGGATACGGCAGGAGCTTTGGTGCTGGCTCAGCCCTATTTCACCGGGGATCCCTTGGTGGTTTTCAATGCCGACATCCTCACGGATCTGGATTTGCAGGCGTTGATGCAATGTCATGTGCAGAGCAAGGCCATTGCCACCCTCACCCTCGCCCGCGTGGAAGATATCACCGCCTATGGCCTGGTGGAAGTTGGGGAAGGGGGCCAGATCCAATCTTTTCGGGAAAAACCCACCCCTGCAGAAGCCCTCACCCTCACCACCGACACGATCAACGCCGGCACCTATGTCTTGGATCCGGCCATTTTTAAAGACTACCCCAGTGGGGATCCCCTCAGCTTTGAGCGGCGTATCTTCCCCGATTTGCTCAGGCAAGGGCAACGGATGCAAGCTTATCTCCACGCAGGCTACTGGCGGGATCTGGGCACGCCGGCCAGCTACTACCACGGCCAACTGGACATTCTTCTGGGCCGAATGACGGATTTTCCCTTAGAAAATGTGCAGCAACAGGCGCCGGGGATATGGGTGCACAAAACGGCTGAGATCCATCCCAGCGCTCAACTGCACGCCCCCTGCTACATCGGCGCCCACACCCGTTTGGGATCCCAAGCTCAGATTCCGGCAGGCACCATCCTCGGCAGCCACAGTTGGGTGAATGGATCCCTGCAGCCGGGAGCCTACGGGCCGAGAGTCCTGGTAGTGTAGGTTAACAAAGGACGGGCGCGGGGAGCTATAAGTCCCGCGCTGTATGCAAAGCATCAGCGTCGGGATACATGGACTCCCCGCACTTGTCGATTCTCTCGATGGGATAAG
>NZ_JBSSCS010000041.1:0-23703 GCF_054060015.1 Thermostichus sp. MS-CIW-25 | reverse complement strand
TGTTTTGGTTACCCAGTTCAACGCCTGGAGGAAAGCATCCAAGGTCGCATCCAATTTTGCGGCTTGCGACTCAGACACCTTGAGCTTGCAGGAAACGGTCAGGACTTGGGTCATGGCCTTGTTATTATTGTATTGTATTGATATTGATTATTGTATTTTCCTCGGATTCTTCCCGGCCCTCGACCTGCGGGCAGAAGGCGGGGCTCCTGCGGCTTCTAGCTGAAGAGACGAGGTAGACTCATGCCTTGGGATCTGGGGCGGTTCTGGAACACACTCACCTACTATGAGGCCCTGCCTTTGGCGGAGGTGTGGCGTTGGGTTCAGAATGGGTTCCAGGCCGTGGAGGATGATTGTGTGCCACCTTCTCTTGCCGAGTCGGCTCCTATCCAGGTGGGGGTAGTGGGGGAAGGTTTGCCTGACGGGTTGGCGGAGGCGCTGCGGCAGCAGGGCGTGGAGGTGAGCCAGACACCAGATTGGGCGACGGCAACGGTGATCCTGGGTTTGGAGGATCCGCCAACAGCCAAGGCTTATCTGGAGCAATTGCGCAGCAGTGGGCAAACGGAGCGAATGCTGTTCGACTTTCGCCGGCCCAACCCAGATCTGAACCGGTTTTGGGGCATTTTGGACGATGTGGTCATGGGAGGGGTGAGCCAAAGCCAGTTGCAGTGGGGGGAGGGGCAGCTTCTGTTTACAGGGCAAGTTTCCACGGCCAACTTTGGGGGGTTTGTTTCCACGCGCACCCGCAATTGGCAGCCGCCGCTGGACTTATCGGAGTTTGCCGGTCTGGAGCTGCGCCTGCGAGGGGATGGGCAGCGGTATAAGGTCTTACTGCGGGATCAAGGCGGCTGGGACAGCCCCGCCTACGGCTATGCGTTCGACACTGCGCCGGGAGAAGAGCAGACCGTTCAGATCCCCTTTGCGGAGATGGTTGCCACGTTCCGCGCCCGCCTTGTGCCTTCGGCTCCTGCGCTCAATACTCGCCAGATCTGCTCTCTGCAGGTGATGTTGAGCAAGTTTGAGGCGGATGGCCGCTTGAACCCCCGTTTCCGACCGGGGCCTTTTCAACTGGGCTTGCGCTGGATTGGGCTGTATCGTCGGGAGCCTCTGCCGCAATTGATCGGGGTGGCGCGGGGATCCCTTGCCCCGGAGTGGATAGCTGCCCTGCAGGGTAGCTCCAGCCGTTGGTGTGGGGTGGAAATTCCGGCGGAGATGGAGGGATCCGCTCTGGCAGCCCAGTTGCTGCGGCTGATGCGGTCGCCTCAAAATGTGGGCCGGGTGGAACGATGGGCGGCCTTCCATGCTTAGGTTCCCGGCCTGCTTGCCTTTCAAAGGATCCCTGGGATGGGCCTTGGGGATGGGTTTTTTGGCCGGGCTATGGCTCCTATGGGGGCAGGGGATCCCCTATCTGTTCGACTGGGATGAGCTGATCTACGCCAGCTTGGCGCGGCAGATGCTGGCCAGCGGGGATCCTTTCTCGTTGGCCATCAACGGGGAGCCCTTTTTTGAAAAGCCGCCCCTGTTTTTTTGGCTGCAGGCCCTGTCCATGGCTGTTTTGGGGATGAACGAATGGGCGGCGCGGTTGCCCAATGCCTGGGTGGGCGGGATCACAGTGGCGCTATTGGTGGGGTGGGGATCCCATCTGCGTGGGGTGGGGTTTGGCTGCCTGTGGGGGATCCTACTGCTGACGGGCTACCTGCCCTTGTTTTTTTACAAAACCGGCCTCATCGACCCGCTGTTGAATCTGGGGATGGGGGTGGGTCTGGGATCCCTTTGGGCCGCCGAGGAGGCCTGGCGGGCCGGGTACTCTGGACGCAGGTGGAGAGCGGTGGGGGCGCTGGCTCTGGGCTTGGCGGTGTTGGCCAAAGGGCCAGTGGGGTTGGTGTTGCCGCTGCTCATCTGGGTTGGCTACAAGGTCTGGCACCGGGATCCCCAGACCGGCTGGGGAGACACTCTGGCTTTTCTGGGCTTGGCGGCGGCTATTCCCCTCGCTTGGCTGGCGCTGGAAGGGGTGCAACGGGGGCCGCAATGGGTGGAAGAGTTTGGGCGCTACCAATGGCGCATCCTCACCACCTCGGATGGGCATCCCGGCCCGGTTTATTTTCATCTGCTGGCCTTTGCCTTGGGGTGCTTTCCCTGGGGCGCTCTGGCCTTGGCCGGGATCCTGCAGACGATCCCCAGGAGTATGGGCTTGGTGGATTTGACTCGGCGGGCAGAACATCTGCTGTTGGTGGCTTTTGGGGTGGTGCTGGCCTTGTTTTCGCTGCTGGTGCAAACCAAGCTGGTACACTACACCTCGCTGCTGTACCCCATTGGGGCCTACTTTGCTGCCGTGCGCCTGCAGCGGCTGGGGTTAGAAGAGGCCCGGCTCAGCTTTTGGGAAGGTTGCTGGATCCTGCTGAGCGGCTTGTTTTGGCTGGCCCTGTGGCTGGTGCTGCCCTGGCTGGGATCCCAGGACCCCGCTGGGCTAGTCCAAGCATGGGTCTTTGCCGGCATCCCTGACGACTTTTCCAGCAGCTTGGTGCTGGGATACCTGCAGGCTGAGGTGGAGTGGCCGGTGTTGACCTACGTCCCCGCCGCGATCCTGCTGCTGGGAATTCTCCTTTGGAGTCGAGGACGGCGGCGGGCTTGGGGCTGGACAGTTTTGCTCTTGGCCACGGGACTGAGCGCCCAACTGGCCTGGTGCTGGGTCTTCCCCCGCCTGCTGCAACACACCCAGGGAGGAGCCGTCCACTTTTTCCGGCAGTTTGCCACTTCCGAAAACAACGCCCAGCCGGCTCTCTCTGGAACGGTGGGCCTGTACGGCTTTCGCTCTTTTGTACCCTATTTTTATGGCCCGCTGCAGGTTCCCTACGCCGCCAGCCCAGAAGAGCTGGCCGACTGGCAAGCCCAGGGGCAGGCGCCCGACTACCTGGTTACCTGGGATCCCTTTGTAGCTGAACTTACAGCTCCCGAGGGCGAACAGGCAGCCATTCTGGGATCTTGGCGGGTCGTCGAGCGCCGCAGTCCCTTTTGGCTGTTGAAAAAAACCTCTTCTCCTCCCTAGGCCCCAGATGAGCCAGTACGTGCTGCGCATCAGCGATATTCCCGCCCAAGATCGCCCCCGCGAGCGGCTGCTCAGCCAAGGAGCAAGGCACCTCTCCCATGCGGAGCTGCTGGCCATTCTGCTCAACACCGGACAGGGGCCGGGCAAACTCTCAGCAGTCGGCCTAGCCCAGTTGCTCCTGAAAAAGTTAGAAGCCCAAGGGGATCCCTTGGCCCAGTTGCGCCAGGTGGAAGCCGGAGAGCTGATCCAGATCGAAGGCATTGGCCCGGCCAAGGCAGCCACAGTGTTGGCCGCCATCGAGCTGGGACGACGGGTGTTTTTGAGTCGTCCGCCAGACCGGACAGCCATTGAGTCGCCAGAACAAGCGGCTATGGCTCTGAGTGGTGACTTGATGTGGGAATCTCAAGAGCACTTTGCTGTCTTGCACTTGGATGTCAAGCACCGTCTGCTCAGCCAGCAGATTGTAACCCGGGGCACCGCCACCGAAACCCTGTCTCATCCGCGGGAGACTTTCCGCAGCGCCATCAAACAGGGGGCCAGTCGCATCCTCGTCGCCCACAACCACCCTTCCGGTTGCTTGGATCCCAGCCCAGAAGACCTTGCCCTCACCCGGCAACTCTTGCAAGCGGGGCAACTGCTACAGATCCCGGTCTTGGATCACCTTATCCTCGGCGGCGGACAGTTCCTCAGCTTGCGCCAGCGCACCAACCTTTGGCAGGAGTTTCCCCAGCCGGAGTAGTCTTCACCCCCAGCCTTTCTCCCAGAGAGAGAGAGTAGAATCAAGGCAACGGACAGGTTCGCCGTCTTTGGGTTGCCGCGCCCAAGGGATCCCTGTATGGCTCTCAAGCATCCGGGAGTGGCTCAAAACGCATTCCCACCTTGAGCTGGCCGCCATTGACCAAGTCCCAAGCCGATTGTTCTTTTCTGCCGGGCAGTTGCGCCCGTCGAATCAACAGGGATCCCTCTCCGGTGGCTACATAGACTCCTTCTCCCCTGGCCAATCCCACCACCTCGCCAGGGCTGCCTTGGGGGAGATCGCCAGGGGGTGGGTGCAACTGAGGAGAGGCAGAGCGGACAATTTTGATCCGCTGCCCCCTCAAACTGGTGAAACAGTCGGGAGAAAAGGCGCGGATTTGGTTGTGCAAGGCCTGGGCAGGGCGCTGCCAGTCGAGGTGAAAGTCTTGTTTTTTGAGCAAAGGGGCGTAGGTTGCCCGGGATCCATCCTGAGGAATAGGGGTGAGTTCCCCTTTCTCCAATTTCAAGAGCGTTTCCACCAAGAGTTCTGCCCCCAGTTGAGCCAGTTGGGGTGCCAATTCTAGGCTGGTTTGCTCTGGCCCAATGGGTAGCTTGGCCTGGAGCAGGATGGCCCCCGTATCCATTCCCTCATCCATGAGCATGGTGGTCACGCCGGTCTCGGTTTCTCCGTTGGCAATGGCCCACTGGATGGGAGCAGCGCCACGATAGGCCGGCAACAGGGATCCATGCACATTCACACAGCCCAGCTTGGGCATCTGCAACACCGTCAGGGGCAAGATCTGGCCGTAGGCCACCACCACAAACACATCGGCGGCCAGCGCCTGCAAAGCTGCCAGCACCTCTGCATCCCGCCGCAAGCGGACAGGCTGCCACACAGGGATCCCGTGGGCCTGGGCGAGAACCTTGGTAGGGGGGGGAAGCACCTTTTGTCCCCGTCCCTGGGGCCGATCCGGCTGGCAGACCAATCCCACCACTTCAAAGGGAGACTGCGGCTGCAACAGGATCTGCAGCGAAGGCAGGGCAAACTCTGGCGTGCCGAAAAAAACAACCCGCATGGCCAACCCCAACGAGCACTGTCCTTCAGAATACGCTCAGCCAGCGGCTGCAAACGCTCGGCTACTTACTATCTCCTCCGTCAACTGACACCCGGAGATTCAGTCTGGGAGGCAGGAGAAGGGGGTGGCGGCTTATCCAGCGGAGAGATTTCTCTCTCTGAGATGGGGGATCGCCCGGTCAAGGGCACCTGCGGGGACTGCCAAAAGGCGGGCTGTTTGAGATCGAACTCTTGGCTCCAGGCCGGGAAAAAGGAGCCCAGTTTCTGCCCAGAAAGCCGCAGCCGTTGCAAAAAAGTCCACTCTAGACGGGTTAAGGCTCGCCGCAGAAAATCCTTAGCCCAAGCCGGATCCGGAGCTTCTGCCGCCTGCAAGTTCACCTGCAAGAGGCCCAGCTTGGGATGGAAATGAACCCGTGCTTGGATCCCTTCCGGACGCAACAGGTAATTGAACACCTGCTGGATGGCCACCTCATCCCCCCGCTGAGCGCGATACAGAGGGCTGTTGGGGTTGGGCTGGGGCTGATAGCGCCACTCGCGGTGCCATTCCGGGATCCCTTCATTGGCCAGAAAGCCAAACAGCTCCACCTGACGCTGCCTGTGGGTCAGCGCCATTTGCTCCAAGGCCGGCGAGAGGCTCCCCAGCAAAGCATCCGGCTCAGGCAAGGAATCCCCCTCTAGACGCAGCAACAGGCGGTGGCCGGAAAGCCGCGCTTGTACCTGAAGATGGCCCAACCCCAGGGATTCCAGAGCTTCTTGCAGATCGGCCAAAATGGCGGGCAGAGGAGCCTGGACATCCAAAGAATCGCTCACCGACAAAAGATCTCCAACAAGCCCTAACCCAACCTAGCCAATTTCCAAGGTTGCTTGGATCCCTGGGATCGCCGGCCAAGATGGCCAGATCCATTCACCTCAGTTGCTAGACCCCCAGGATCAGGCGAGCTGCAGCGAACTGAGTTAACCTCAGCAACGGCTACAGCCCATAGAAATCCGGCCCGGATCCCTCGTAGCTGGGGTTGACCCGCAAGTTTAAGTGGGGACAGATGATCTCGCAGGTGCGGCACTGGATGCAGTTTTCCAAAGACATGGCATGGGAGCGGATCCCATGTTGGTCGCGGATGTGGTGTACCTCTGCTGTGCAGTCGGCAACGCAGGGGGTGGGGCGATTCAGCTTGTCGTAGGTGGCGATGCACCGGCGGCAGGTTTCGGCGTCGAACTCCAGGATGTGACGGTTACCCTCGGGGTAGCGGGGATCCGCGAAAAAAACCGCATCGGGCCGCGAGAAATAGCCCGGTCGAGAGGCCAATTCCTGGGGAGCCAAGGTTGTGGGGGCCACAAAATCCGCTTGAATGGCAGCGTGGGGGGCCACATAGCCTCGCGGGGGTGGCTCGCTGGGGCTGACCCGCCCGGTGAGCAGGGTGTAGGCGCGCAGAGTTTCTCGTCCGCGGCGAACGGGATCCTGTAAACCCCAGCGCAGGGATCCCAGCCAGGGATGGCCGGCATCGACGCTGCGGCACACCTGAGGCAAGTATTCTTCCAGCAAGCGGGAGTTCTCCAGAAAAGCCTCGCGGAAATAGCGACTGCGGTAGAGGTTTTGCCCCACCGCACTTTCCATCACCGCCCTTTGGTAGTCGGCCTGGATGCGCAGATCCCCTTTCAAGAAGCCATCGTGAATGAGGCCCGCCGCCAGATAGCCGGTTTCCATGGCATTATCCACCCCGGCCAAGCTGCCCACATCCAACACCCCCAGCGCATCCCCCAACAGCAAGGCTCCCTCAACGCCAAACCGGGTGGGCAGGCTGTGGTAGCCCCCTTCGGGAATCACGGCAGCCCCGTACTTGAGCAACTTGCCGCCGGCAATCAGGGACTGGATCCAGGGGTGAGCTTTGAACTCCTGCAGACGCTGCTGGGGGTTAAGGTTGGGGTTCTTGCTGTCTAGGCCGATGATCAGACCTAAGGCCAGGCGATTGTCTTTGAGGCCATAGACAAAGCCCCCGCTGAAGCTGCCATCCAAAACCGGGTAGCCCAAGGTATGCCACACCTGCCCCTGCAGGGACTGGGGGATCTGCCATACCTCTTTGACCCCCACCGACCACAATTGCGGGTTGGGGCGCAGTTGAAACTTCTCGATGAGATCTTTGGAAATGAAGCCTTTGTCGCCAAAGCAGGTGAGTTCGGCAAAGATACAGTCTTCGTACACTTGGCCAGAATCGCTTGCCCGTACCCCGATCACCCGCTCCCCCTCGTAGAGGATTTCATGGGCGGCAAAGCCGGGGAACACATCGAGGGTAACATTTGGGATCCCTTTGGCTTTTTCCTGCAGGGTTTCGGCCAGCCAGCGGATCACGTGGCTGAGGGTGAGAATGAACTGCCCCTGCTTGCGAAATCCGGGTGGGATCACCGCTTCCGGCAGATCCCAGCGCTGTTGGGATCCCAGCACGCTCAGATGATTGGCTTCCACCCGCCCTTCATGGGGAAATCCTTGGCTTTCAAAATCGGGGAAGAGCTTGGCGATCACCTGAGGATTGCAGATGGCGCCACTGACGATGTGACCGCCGAATTGGCGGGCTTTTTCCAAAATGGCGATGGAGATTCTTAGCCCGGATAGCTTGGCCAAATCCAAAAGGCGATGGGCCAAGATCAAGTTGGAGGAACTCCCCCCCACCAACAGAAGGTCGTAGCGGATGGCTTCACTCATCCTCTCCACGCGGTAGCTCCGGATACGCTGCCTGTATCTTAAAAAGGGGAGGGGAGAAAGAGGGCAAAACTTTAGACCTTCTCAAGCCTCTGGTGCGAGCCCCCAGCAAGATGATCGTCGTCGGCCTAATGTCGGGCACTTCGGTAGACGGGATCGATGTAGCCATCGTCCACCTGGAGGGTGACGATCCCCTACAGTGGGAGTTAATGCATTTCCAGACGATCCCCTATTCCCCAACGCTGCGGGCGGAGATTTTGCGGGCTGCGGATCCCAAAACCGGCACGGTAGATCACATCTGCACCTTGAACTTTCGCTTGGGTCGAGCTTTTGCGGCAGCGGCCTTGCAAGGGATCCAGGCGGCCCATCTCACCCCCCAACAGATCGATCTCATCGGCAGCCATGGTCAAACCCTTTGGCATAACCCCGGTGGGCCAGAAGCTTCGACTTTGCAAATCGGTGAAGCTGCGGTGATTGCCGAGCTGACCGGGATCCCGGTGGTGAGCAATTTTCGGGCGCGGGACATGGCGGCAGGAGGTCAAGGCGCACCTTTGGTAGCTTTTGTGGATTGGCTGCTGTTGAGGCATCCCCACCTTCATCGTGTGGCCCAAAACATCGGCGGCATTGCCAACCTCACCTATCTCCCCAGCCTCTGCAGTGGGGGATCCCCCTTGGCTTTCGACACCGGCCCCGGCAATGTTTTGATTGATTTGGCGGTGATGCGGGCCAGCCAAGGACAACAAGCCTTTGATCGCGACGGAAAATGGGCTGCCCAAGGCCAAGTCCACTGGGAAAAAGTTGCAGAATGGATGCGGGATCCCTATTTTCAAAAGGCACCGCCCAAAACCACTGGTCGGGAGTATTTTGGATCCCTTTATTTGGAGCAAATTTGGCCCCAATTTATATCCGCCCACGACTGTATTGCCACCCTCACAGGGTTTACGGCCTGCTCCATTGCCCAAGCCTATAGGGACTTTTTGCCCGCGACCCCAGATCAAGTTATTCTCAGCGGTGGCGGCACCCAAAACCCTGTTCTCATGCAACTGCTGCAGGAGCAACTGCCGACCACAACCCTGTTGACTTCCGACCAAGTGGGGATCCCTTCTAAGGCCAAAGAGGCCCTTGCCTTCGCGGTATTGGCCTATAAAACCTGGCAAGGTAAGACCAACAATTTACCGGAAGCAACTGGGGCAAGACATGCTGCCATCTTGGGCCAAATCACACCCTCTTGTCGTAACCAGTCCTAACTCATCTGTATCGTTATCTCCAACAAGCTTGAGCCATTCCTCATACTCCCGAGGAAAGAGAAATGTCCGGAATTGCGGCGGAGCCTCTGCCGAATCCAGATCTCGCTAGGATGTCACGCAAGGCTGAGAAAAGCGATAAAGTTACCTTGCCAAGATCTATAAATCAAAAGCCCTAGTTCTTATGAAGGATCGTCCTCTGCCTCCACTTCTGCTGGCAATCATGATTTTTAATTTCTTCATTCTCTTTGGCTGTAGTGTTGTCCGGCATCACCTGTTTCAGTCTGGAGGATATGATCTTGGCATCTTCGACCAATCCATCTATCTAATCAGTCGGGGAGAGGTTCCGTTTTCGACCATTCGAGGGATCCACATCTTGGGAGACCACGCAGCCTTTATTCTCTATCCCATCAGCTTTTTGTACCGCATTGTCCCCTCGGTCTATTGGCTGTTTGGGCTCCAATCCCTGGCGTTAACTTTGGGAGCATTGGCTATTTATCACCTTGCACTTCAGGCCAAGGTCGATCCCAGCCAAGTGATGGTGATTGCCACAGCCTATCTTCTCTATCCGACCATTTTTAACGCCAACCTTTTTGATTTTCATCCAGAGGTTTTGGCCGTTCCCCTTTTCTTGGCGGCTGTGCTCTGCATTCGCTCTGGAAAATTGTGGGGGTTCCTTCTCTGTTTGAGCGGCATCCTCGGCTGTAAAGCAGTGTTGTCTCTCAATGTTGTCGCCCTGGGAGCCTGGCTGTTGCTTTGGGAAAGAGGACGAATTCAAGAACGCTGGCAATGGCGCTGCCAAGTGGGCGGCTGGACGGCAATTGCAGCAGGATCAGCTTGGTTTGGGATAGCCACTTTTGGGGTCATTCCTCACTTCAGCGGCAGCGAGCCGGCAGCAGTTTCCCACTATGGCTATCTGGGCGATTCTGTTGTGGAAATTATTCAAAGTTTAATCTTGAGGCCGATGTTGGTTTTGAGCAAAGTCTTCTCCCTGGACACCCTGCTTTATGGAGTTTTGTTGGTCGTGCCTTTGGCTTGGGGCCTCTCTTGGCGGCATTGGGATCCCTGGATCCCTGCCCTGCCTACCCTGGGTTTGAATATACTCTCCAGCAACCCCGCCTATCGAGATCTGGTGCATCAGTACGCTTTGCCTATCGTTCCTTTCTTGTTCTTAGCTGTCATCGAGAATGTGAAAAATCACCTCTTCCAGAGCCATTTTATAAAAGATGGAAAACTGCCCCTGATCTGGTCTTCGCTGGCCTTTTTGGCCTTGGGGAAATACACCTTTTTCGGCTCGATTTATCTCAGCTCCCTGGACACTTGGCAGGCAACCCGACAGGCTCTTGCCCAGATCACCACCCAAGGGGGCGTCCTCACCACCCACGAGATCAGCCCTCACCTCACCCAGCGACCTGTAATCTACTTTACAGACGAGGGCCGCTTCAATGGATCCCCGCCCTCTCAGTGGGATCCCTTTGATTATGTGTTGCTCAACACCCGTCATCCGGGGTGGCGCAGCACTCCAGAGTTCTCCCGTATCCTGATCGAAGCTTTACAGAAGGAAACCCAGTTTCAGCTTCTGTACCATCAAGATGGGGTGTATTTGTTCTCTAGGTTACGAAAAGACCTCTAAGAATCGCATAAGAATCGCAATTCTAAGGACTGCAGACTACTTTATTGGCACTTGATCTAATTGACTTAAACCAAGTCTTCTTCTCGTTGCAACAAATGATTAAGAAACTGCTGCTTCAATCTAAAGAAATTGTTTACACTTGCAAGGCTTAATCTGAGCTTAGTCTTCTCTTAACTTCAAGCCACTAACTTTGTAGTGCCTATCCTCATGCGCGAATAGAGTAGCGCAGGGGTTAGGTGCTGTTTTATAAGACTCGCCAAGTTTCTAAACAAAACTTGTCAAGACAAGAGGAGAAGTCAACATGAGTATCCATTCGCATGGCCCTAAGCTTCGTCCTGGAGACGAGCCTATGTGTAACCACTCTCCCAACCCCACTTTCAGCAGCATCCTGGAGAGCCGTTTGCAGCGGCGTCAAGTGTTGCAGGGGGGAATTGCTGCAGCGGTGGCCACCTTTTTTGGCTTGCCTGCGCTGAACGGTGCTTCCAAATCGGCAAAAGCCGCCAGTGGCAGTGCTTTGCTGGGCTTCAAGGCAATTCCTGTGAGCGCGGAAGACAAACTGGTGGTGCCCGAAGGCTACACTGCCCGACCGCTGCTGGCTTGGGGTACTCCCATCAACGGCACCTATCCACAGTTCAAGCTGGAAAACACCGGTGCCGAGCAGGGAATGCAGGTGGGTACCCACCACGATGGCATGCACTTCTTCCCCATCGAAGGGAAGGATCCCTGGCAGGGCAGCTCCACCGAGGGTTTGCTGGTGTTTAACCACGAGTACGTTGAGCCTCGGTTTATGCATGCTGCGGCTGTGGGCCAGAAGCTGGATTCCGACCTGTATCCCACCAATCCTGACGGCACCCGCGATCCCGATCAGGTGCTGAAAGAGCTGAATGGCCACGGGGTGAGCATTGTCCACATCAAGCAGCAGGGAGACGGCAGTTGGGAAGTGGTGCGGGATCGCCTCAACCGCCGCATCACCGGTCTTACCCTCATGGAGATCCACGGCCCGGTGCGGGGATCCGACTTCGTGAAAACCAAGTTCAGCCCTGAAGGCACAATGACCCGGGGTACTTTGAACAACTGCGCCCACGGCGTCACTCCCTGGAATACCTACCTCACCTGTGAGGAGAACTGGGCTGGCTACTTTAGCAACACCAGCAAAGGCCCCGACCAAAAGCCCAACCTGCCCCGGGAGCACAAGCGCTACGGCGTGAGCACCGAGACTTCCCGCTACGGCTGGGAGCTGGCCAGCAACAAGGCAGACGAGTTCATCCGCTTCAATGCCACCCCCACCGCTGCGGATGCCACTCAAGACTACCGCAATGAGCCCAACACTTTTGGCTGGGTGGTGGAGATCGATCCCTTTGATCCCAGCAGCACTCCCAAGAAGCGCACCGCTCTGGGCCGCTTCGCCCACGAAGGCGTGGTGTTTCAGCCGCCGGTGGAAGGCCAGCCGATTGTGGCCTATATGGGGGACGATGCCCGCTTTGAGTACATCTACAAGTACGTCTCTGCCGAGCCCTACCGCAAGGAAACGGCGGGTGGACATCTGTTGGACAATGGCACCTTGTATGTGGCCAAGTTCAACGAAGATGGCACAGGGGAGTGGCTGCCGCTGGTGTTTGGGAAAAACGGTCTAACCCCGGAAAACGGCTTCACCAGCCAAGCAGATGTGTTGGTGAACACCCGCACGGCGGCGGATTTTGTCGGTGCTACTAAAATGGACCGGCCTGAGTGGGGAGCGGTGGATCCGCAAACCCGCATGGTCTACCTCACCCTGACCAACAACAGCCGTCGGGAACAAGACCAGGTGAACGCTGCCAACCCCCGTCCCAAAAACAAGTGGGGTCACATCATCCGTTGGAAGGAAGCCAACGACCGGCCTCAAGCCACCCGTTTCGAGTGGGATCTCTTTGTCTTGGCCGGGCCGCCGGAAGATAGCCGCAAGCTATCGGGCCAGCCCCTCAATGAAGACAACATCTTCAACTCTCCCGATGGTCTGTGGTTCGATGCCAGCCGTCGCCTCTGGATCCAGACCGACACCAGCGAAAGCAATCTCAACAAAGAGGAGTTTGCGCCTTTTGGCAACAACCAAATGTTGGCTGCCGATCCGGATACAGGGGAAATTCGCCGCTTTTTAACCGGGCCGATTGGGCAGGAGATCACCGGTGTGGTCACCACTCCCGATCAGCGCACCATGTTCATCAACGTGCAGCACCCAGGCGCCAGCACCAGCGAGGACGACTTTGCTGCCGGCAAGGTCGATTCCCGCTGGCCAGACTACGACCCCAATCTCTACCCCCGCTCGGCGGTGGTGGTGATCACCAAAAATGACGGCGGGATCATCGGCACTTAATCGGCGCTGAATCCTCATTATCAACCGCATCACGCAATCAGGCGGCAGGGATCCTTCATCTCTGCCGCTTTCTTGCACTTAACCCAGCAAGGCTGATCCCTGCAGGGTCAGGAATCTGGAGCTATCTCTCAAGTACCAATTCTCCCTCTGGGAGACGAGCCGGGGGTGAGGGAAATTAATCCCACAGGTTTAAATCCGTCACTGCTCCCAAGCTGCTGCTGGAGACCAGCTTGGCGTACTTGGCTAGGGTGCCCCGTTTGTAGCGAGGCTCAGGAGGAGACCAGCGGGCGCGGCGGCGGGCCAGCTCTTCTTCGCTCACATGCAAGTGCAACTGGCGAGCCGGGGCATCAATGGTGATGAGATCCCCTTCCTCCACCAGGGCAATCGTGCCCCCCACATAGGCTTCGGGAGCCACATGGCCCACTACCATGCCGTAGGTGCCGCCGGAGAAGCGGCCATCGGTGATCAGGCCAACGCTATCCCCCAAGCCGGCGCCGATGATGGCCGAAGTGGGCGAGAGCATCTCCCGCATGCCGGGGCCACCTTTGGGGCCTTCGTAGCGGATCACCACCACATCCCCTGCTCGGATCTGGCCGGAGAGGATGGCCTGCAGGCAGGACTCCTCTGAATCGAAGACCCGCGCCGGCCCGGTAATTTGCGGGTTCTTGACGCCGGTAATCTTGGCTACTGCTCCTTCGGGAGCCAGATTCCCCTTGAGGATGGCCAGATGCCCTTGGGGATACAGGGGGCTGTGCCAAGGGCGGATCACCTCCTGATCCGGGCTAGGCTCGTCCGGCACATCCCGCAGGACTTCGACGATGGTCTGGCCGGAGATGGTGAGGCAGTCCCCGTGCAGCAGGCCGTGGTTGAGCAGCATTTTCATCACCTGGGGGATCCCGCCGGCCCGGTGCAGGTCGGTGGCCACAAACCGCCCTGAAGGCTTGAGATCGCAGAGGACAGGCACGCGAGCACGAATGGTCTCGAAATCATCTAGCGTCAGGGGCACTTCTGCCGCATGGGCAATGGCCAGAAAGTGGAGCACGGCGTTGGTGGATCCCCCTACAGCCATGATCACCGAGATGGCATTTTCAATGCTTTTACGGGTGATGATGTCGCGGGGGCGGATGTTGGCTTTGATGGCCTCTGCCAAGACCTTGGCCGATTGGGCTGCACTTTCGGCTTTCTCTTCGTCTTCTGCAGCCATGGTGGAGGAGTAGGGCAGACTCATCCCCATAGCCTCAAACGCGCTGGACATGGTGTTGGCCGTGTACATGCCGCCGCAGGATCCCGCACCAGGACAGGCGTGGCGTTCCACCGCCAGCAGCTCTTCCTCGGAGATGCGCCCGGCGCTGAACTCCCCTACGGCTTCAAAAGCGCTGACGATGGTGAGGTCGCGGCCATTGTAGTGACCCGGCTTGATGGTGCCGCCGTAGACGAAGATGGAGGGCACATTGAGGCGGGCCATGGCGATCATCGCCCCCGGCATATTCTTGTCGCAGCCGCCGATGGCCAAGAGGCCATCCATGCTCTGGCCGTTGACCACCGTCTCGATGGAATCGGCAATCACTTCCCGCGACACCAGCGAGTATTTCATCCCCTCCGTGCCCATGGAAATGCCATCGCTGATGGTGATGGTGCCGAACACCTGGGGCATACAGCCCGCTGCCTTCAGAGCCGCCTCCGCCCGCTCCGCCAGAGTTTGGATCCCGATGTTGCAGGGGGTGAGGGTGCTGTGGGCGTTGGCAATGCCGACAATGGGCTTGCCGAAGTCTTCGTCGCGAAAGCCCACGGCTCTGAGCATGGCGCGGTTGGGGGAGCGCTGTACCCCTTGGGTGACCACTTGGCTGCGCAGTGGGAGCGGAGAATTGGCCATCATTGCCAGAGGGAATCGAGAGGAAGTGGGCAAGGAAGAAAACGGCTAGAACTCATCCTACCGCCTCTCTTCGGGGGAACACTAGCTCTGCCGGCAAGAGGGATCCAAACCAAATCTGAAGCAACTCTGTAAGTTGTCTGCACCTGCGCCAGGAATCGGCCAGCCTACCTAATAGAAGGGATCCCAGGTTCCAATCGCGTTAGCGAGACCGAGTCAAGACATGGGGGCCAGGGATCCTGGGTGTTGGTGTTTCCCCTTCGTGTTGGCGAAGCCTCGTATGGTTCTCAGCTCTCCTCCCTCCCCGCCGGTAGTGTCCAGCAGCGCCGACCGCGTTGGCGGGACAGAGTCCTCACAGGAGATGTCGCGGGATGTGCTCACCCTCTCCCGTCATGTTTTGCAGCAGTTTGGCAGTTTTACGGCAGAGGCCCAAGACTTCAGCGCCCTGATGAACCGCATTGCCCTGGCCGGCAAGATGATCGCCCGGCGGCTGAGTCAGGCAGGACTGATCGAAGGGGCGCTGGGGGTTACCGGCAGCCTCAATGTCCAAGGGGAAGAACAGCAACAGATGGATGACTATGCCAACCGGGCCTTCATTCGCGCTTTGGAGCAAACGGGCCTGGTGTGTCGGCTGGTCTCGGAAGAGATGAAAACCCCGGCTCGCCTGCCGGAAAACTGCTCCCTCAGCCGCCTGGCCCTGATGATCGATCCCCTGGATGGATCCTCCAACATTGACGCCAACCTCAGCGTCGGCTCCATCTTCTCCGTCCTTCACCCTCTTGAGGATCGCCCGGAAGCGGACAACCAAGACCTGCTGCAACCGGGCCGTCGCCAACTGGCTGCGGGATATATTCTCTACGGCCCCAGCACCCAATTGGTCTATTCCGTCGGCAAGGGGGTACACGGTTTTACGTTGGATCCCAGCTTGGGGGAATTTATCCTCTCCCGCAGCGACATCCGCATTCCTGAACGCGGTTCCGTCTACAGCCTCAACGAGGGCTATTTCTGCCACTGGAGCGAAGGGATCCAAAACTTCGTTCGCTATGTCCACCGCCGCGATGGCTACGTCTCCCGTTACAGCGGCGCTTTGGTGGCGGATTTTCACCGCATTCTGCTCCAGGGCGGAGTTTATCTCTATCCCGGCACCCAGAAAAAACCGGAGGGCAAGCTGCGCCTGATGTACGAGGCCAACCCCCTGGCTTTTCTGGCCGAGCAGGCGGGCGGGGCAGCCACCACCGGCACCGAGGCCATCCTGGATATCGTTCCCCAATCCCTCCACCAACGGGTGCCCCTCATCATCGGCAGCCGTGAGAACGTGGAAGAAGTGCTGCGCTGCCTGGAAGGTTCTCTGACCCCCTAGCCACTCTTTTCCCCAACCCTATCCACCCAAGCTGAGCCGACTCTATGGTGACCCTGGCTGAAAACCCCCTCCGCGTTGGTCTCAACCAAGAGCGCACTCCGGATCCCTGTATTTTGGTGCAGTTTGGGGCTTCTGGGGATCTGGCGGCCCGCAAGCTGATCCCGGCCTACTATCGGCTGTTTGTGCAGCGACGGCTGCCGCCGGAGTTTACCTTGGTGGGGGTGGCCCGCCGCGATTGGACTCACGAGGTTTATCGGGAAAAAATGCGGGCTGCCGTGCAGGAGTTTGCCCCCCAGGACTTGGGGCCGGAGGCCCTATGGCAGGACTTCGCCAGCCGCCTGTTCTATTGCCGCCTGGATATCGGGGATCCAGAAGGCTATCTTCGCCTGAAGCAACTGCTCAGCCAGTTGGATGAGGAGCGGGGCACCCGCGGCCACCGAGTGTTCTATCTGGCGGTGGCGCCGGACTTCTATGCCCAGGCCATCCAACAGCTGGGGGCAGCCGGTATGGTGGCCGATCCGACCAAAACGCGGGTGGTGATCGAAAAGCCCTTTGGCCACGACCTCACCTCGGCCCAGGAACTCAACCGCCTTGTGCAGCGAATTTGCCAGGAAGAGCAGATCTACCGCATTGATCACTACTTGGGCAAAGAGACGGTGCAAAACCTGCTGGTCTTCCGCTTTGCCAACGCCATTTTCGAGCCTCTCTGGAACCGCAACTACATCGACCATGTGCAGATCACCGTGGCGGAGACGGTGGGGGTGGAGGATCGGGCCGGCTACTACGACACTGCCGGCGCCCTGCGAGACATGGTGCAAAACCACCTAATGCAGATCTATTGCCTGACGGCCATGGAGCCACCTGTCTCACTGCGCAGCGATGGGGTGCGCAACGAAAAGACCAAGGTGCTGCAGGCCACCCGCCTAGCGGATCCCCGCAATGTGGCAGCCGCAGCGGTGCGGGCGCAGTACGGCCCTGGCTGGATTGCCGGCAAGCCGGTGCTGGGCTATCGGCAGGAGCCCAATGTCAATCCCCAGTCCAAAACCCCCACCTACGTCGCTCTGAAACTGGAGTGTGATACTTGGCGGTGGAAGGGGGTGCCCTTCTACTTGCGCACCGGGAAACGCCTGCCCAAGAAGGTTTCGGAGGTGGCCATTCACTTTAAGCAGGTGCCCCTTTCCCTGTTCCAATCGGCAGCTCGGGAGGTGAGTCCCAACATCCTGGTACTGCGCATCCAACCCAATGAGGGCATCTCGTTGCGCTTTGAGGCCAAGATGCCGGGGCCAGAGATCCGCACCCGCTCGGTGGATATGGATTTCCGCTATGGGACGGCTTTTGGAGCGAGTACACCGGATGCTTACGATCGCCTGCTCCTGGATTGTCTGTTGGGAGATCCAACGCTGTTTACCCGTGCCGATGAGGTTGAAGCGGCCTGGCGGGTGGTGACGCCGGTGTTATCGGCCTGGGAGTCTGAGCCCGGCAGCGGCAATGGCGGCGGTGCTGCACCGCCTCTGTTCACCTATGAGGCCGGCACTTGGGGGCCAAAGGCTGCCGAAGATCTGCTCACCCAATCGGGGCGGCGGTGGCGGCGCCTCTGATTTGGCTGCTCTCGGCTGGTAAACCATGGCCTATCCACCTCTGTGTAAGCCGGGGCACCCTCAGCAACAGGCAGAAGAGCATGAGCAGCTCAAGAGCCCTTTCAAATGGCCGCTGCAGAAGAGCATGACTCTAGTCAATAATAAGCTCAACTATACTGAAAATAATGTATAATATGTTCAGTACGGATTACTACCAGTTGATCTTTCTGTTTACTTTCGAGTCTGCCAACATGGTAGCCAAAGCAAAGCAGAAAATTGGTAGTAAGACGACACGGAAACTGCGCTTTGGGTATTCTACTCAAAGCTTTGCGGGATACCGCCATTCTGTTTGGAAACAAACAGAATGCTATCGCTGCATAGTTGAACAGTGATGTTCAGCAGTGTTCAGCGTAAATGTATCAGAACACCAAGACGTAGGGATCCCCGGCTGTTGCAGCTAACATGGGCATGGCCTGTTTATTGCGTGGGTATCATGCCGCCACTGTTGTTCCGGTTATCCGTCCGGCCCTGGCGAGCCTTGTCGGTGGGCCTGGCAGTTGTGTTGGGGATGGGAGGGTGGAGCTCTGCCCAGGCCCAGGTGTTGCTGCACGTCCCTCTGCCCAATGGGGGCTTGATGCAGGCCCAAGCGCTACAACTGGCCACCGACTCGCTGCGGCTGGCCCAGTTTGGTCAAACGGAAGAAGCGCTGCGCCGCCTGCAACTGGCCGTGGCCATGGTGCCCAACTCCTCAGAGCTGCTCTATGTTTTGGGCAACGTCCACCTAGAACTGGGGGACTTGGAGCAGGCGATTGCATCGTTGCAAAAGGCCCGCGCCCTATCTCCTCAAGATGGGGATGTCCTCTACTCGCTGGGATCGGCTTATTTGCGGCAGGGCAGCTACTTTGCCGCTGCTGAGACCCTGGAACGAGCTGTGGCCCTGCAACCGGATAACCCCAACGCTCGCTTCCAACTGGGCAATGCCTACCTCATGCTGGATCGGTGGGATGCGGCCCGGCAGGAATATGAGAAGACCTTGCAGTTGGATCCCGCCTATTGGCCGGCCATGAACAACATGGGCTTGGTGGACTATGAGCAGGGGGATCTCGACGCCGCCATCGATCGCTGGGAACGCACGATAGAGATGAACAATGCCGTAGCAGAGCCCTATTTGGCCCTGGCGACTGCCCTCTACATTCGGGGAGAAACCGAACGGGCTGAGGAACTGGGGGCAAAGGCCATGCGCTTGGATCCCAACTACGCCCGCCTGCAGGTGTTGCGGGAGAACCTGTGGCGAGAAAACCTGCTGCGAGATGTGCAGATCCTCCTGCGCACCCGCCCTGTTGCAGAAGCTCTGCAGCAAGCCGCTATCGAGCAGTTCAACCGGCGGATGGGCCTCTCAGAATAGATTCAGGATAGATTTAGGAATTGACAGTGGGAACTTCCGCAGGGGATCCCTTGAGAACTCGTGCCTGAAACTTGGCCCGAATCCGCTCGGCAATCCCGGCACTGTTCAAGCCTAGTTCTGCCAAGGATTCCTCGGGGGTGGCGTGCTCCACCCACACATCCGGCACCCCCAAGCGCAACAAGGGCACTGCCAGGTCGGCGTCGAGCAGGGCTTCGGCCACTGCCGAGCCAAACCCACCCATGAGGCAACCTTCTTCCACCGTCACCACCAAGCGGCTCTGTTCGGCCAAAGGCAGGATCAGCTCAGTATCCAGAGGCTTGGCGAAGCGGGCATTGACCACTGTGGCTGAGATACCGTGTTCTTTCAAGATCTCCGCCGCCTGCAGGCTGGGATGCACCATCGACCCATAGGCCAGGATCAGCACCTCGCCGCCGCTGCGCAACACCTCGGCTTTGCCGATGGGCAGGGGTTCCCATCCCTCTTCTGCCAGAGGCACCCCCACGCCAGATCCGCGCGGGTAACGCATGGCGATGGGGCCCTGGGTGTACTGGATCCCGGTCACCACCATGCGCTGTAGCTCCGCTTCATCTTTGGGAGCCATTAGCACCATTTCCGGAATGCAGCGCAGATAGGCGATGTCGTACATGCCTTGGTGGGTGGGGCCATCGGCTCCTACAACTCCCGCCCGATCCAAGCAAAAGAAGACCGGCAACTTTTGGATACAGACATCGTGGATGATCTGGTCGTAGGCCCGCTGCAAGAAGGTGGAATAAATGGCCACCACTGGCCGCATTCCCTCACAGGCCATGCCAGCCGCCAACGTTACAGCGTGCTGCTCGGCGATCCCCACATCCACAAACTGATCCGGCAGCTTTTCCTTGAGCTTATCCAGGCCAGTGCCCGTATCCATAGCGGCGGTGATGCCGATGATGCGGGGATCCCGCTCGGCCAGCTTGCAGAGGGCATGGCCAAAGACCTTGCTGTAGCTGGGGGGCTTGGGCTTGGTGGGCGGGTAGGGCTTGCCGGTGGCCAGGTCGAAGCGGGATTGGGCATGATACCCCACCTGTTCCGCTTCGGCAGGCGGGTAGCCCTTGCCTTTGACGGTAGCTACATGCACCAGTACCGGGCCGGAGATGCCGTGGGCCAACTCAAAGGCATCCAACAACTCCGCCAGGTTGTGCCCGTCCACCGGCCCCACGTAGGTAAAGCCCAGCTCCTCAAAGATAATGCCGGCTTTGTTGTTTTGCACAGCGGTAACCAGCTTCACCGTTTCCTTAAGGCGGTCAATTTCTGGGCTGAGGCTGGATCCCAGTAGGGGCAGGTTCTTCAGTTGCTCTTCTAGGCTGTCGGCCAAAAACTGCACCGGCGGGCTGAGGCGCAGGCGGTTTAAATAGCGAGGGATCGCTCCCACGTTGGGGGAAATGGACATGCCGTTGTCGTTGAGCACCACCATCAGGTTGGTCTTGGGCAGGTGCCCGGCGTGGTTGATGGCTTCGTAGGCCATGCCTCCGGTTAGGGCCCCATCCCCAATGATGGCCACCACCTTGAAGTTGTCTCCTCGCCGATCCCGGGCGATAGCCATGCCCAAAGCTGCCGAGATGCTGGTGGAAGCGTGCCCCGCCCCAAAGTGATCGAAGCGGCTCTCGCTGCGCTTCAGGTAGCCGGCAATGCCCCCTTTTTGGCGCAACGTGTGGAAATTGTGGTACCTGCCGGTGAGCATTTTGTGGGCATAAGCCTGGTGCCCCACATCCCAGATCACCTTGTCTCGATCCAGATCGAGGGTCTTGTAGAGGGCCAAGGTCAGCTCCACCACCCCCAGCCCTGGCCCCAGATGACAGCCGACCGGGGAATTGGCAGCCGTCTGCAGATGTTTGTCGCGAATCTGGCGGGCTAGGCTGCGCAACTGGCTCAGGTTCAGGTTTCGGAGCTGGTTGGGATGAGTGATGTCACTCAGGTGCATAATGGACTCGTCCTTCCGGTGTGATCTCACTCTAATTCATTTTCAGGAGGGGTTTTGTAGCCCTCCCTCTCAAAACTTCAAGGAATGCAGGGATCCCCTCAATGCTGGGCCAAGGGCAGTAAACTACCCGACCCTGACTGCTTCGCAGTACAGTGCGGGCTTTCAGTAGCCCTGAGCCTGTTATGCTCTCCCAGAGAACAAAACAAACTCGTTCGCGAAGCGAGCCGTAGGCTTAACCTCTGGGCTGGTTTACGGCAGCCCCCAAAAGCGCAATTACGTTTGCACCATTCCAGTCCGCATCCCCTTCCCATCCACAGTGCCCACACTTAAACTGCTTCCCACTGCGATTTTGCTACGCAACGCTATTGCTACGCAACGCTGACGCGACAGGATTGCGCAGGGTCGGGATGGATGTGCAAACACTTGTGACAGGTCTGCGAGGTATAAGCAGGCGGAACAAGGATCAGAGAAACCCCTGCAACTCTCGCCTTGTATTCCAGAAACTGCCTCAGTTGGTAGAACGCCCAACTGTTGGCCCTGCGCCGCTCGGCTTTGCTGCGGGGTTGTTGGTTGATACGCTCCCGTATCCCTGTCAAGTCCTCTAAAGCAATAGCGCTATTTGTGGCCTTTGCCCTAGAAACAATAGCTTTAGAGATGCGATGATTGACCCACGTTTTTGCTACGCAACGCTGACGCGACTGAAAGCGTCTCTCCTTACCAGACAGCCGTTGCAACAGTTCTCTGCATCTGCGCCGCGAACTGCGTGTGCCCTTACTGGCTTTGCGTTGGAGTACCGCCCTCAACCGGGAGTAGTGGTCTCGGACTCTGTTCAACTGCTGTCCATTCCAGTTGTCCCCCTCTGACGTATGGGCAATATCTGTCCTTCCCAAGTCCACGCCTACCACCTGAGCGGTGTTCTGCTGTTCCGGTAACTTTGCTTCCACGCAAATCTGGATGGAGTAGGAACCGTCTTTGCGCTTGACCAGAGTGGCCGTTCGCGTCAGCGGACCGGAGGTCTTTTTGGGATTGGAGCCTGCCAACTGTTCTCTCTGGTAACGGCCAATCGCCAGCTCAAAGCGCTCTCGACCCTCCACCGTGGTGAGCGACACCGTCCAGTCTTTCTCGCGGAACGAGAAGATACGGGCATCGTAGGTCGCAAAGCCCCCCTTGAACGCCTTGACGGGGCGGTTTTTCTGTCGAGCAACTTTACGGGCACTGGCCATCCGTCTGCAGACCTGTACGGCCAAGTTACTGGACAAGCCGAACCGGGCACGGATTTCGCGGTAGCACAGAGACTGAAGCTTAACGGCGTTGGCGATCTTCTCCGGTGTGTTCTGGTTCACCCAGTTCAAGGCTTGGCCGAAGGCGTCCAAGGTCGCATCCAACTTTGCGGCTTGCGACTGAGACACCTTGAGCTTGCAGGAAATGGTCAGGACTTGGGTCATGGTTATATCATCGTAACTCCGCATTCCTCCCGACCCTCGCCCTGTGGACAGAGGGCGGGGCTCCTGCGCTAGTAAGCTGAAAGGGGAGCGCCGGGGAGTTGATTTAAGGGTTAGCATCGCACAAGGCCCCCGAGTGCTCTGGACTTAAGGCCTACGGCCCGCTGTTGCAATTGGTTGCTTCCTTTTTGTTAGCCATGAAAATTGCCGCCAACATCACCCAGCTCATCGGTCGCACCCCGCTGGTGCGGTTGAATCGGATCCCTCAGTCGGAAGGGTGTCTGGCCGAGATTGTGGTGAAGTTGGAGAGCTTTAACCCCGCCGCCTCGGTGAAAGATCGCATTGCCGTCAGCATGATCGAGGCTGCCGAACAAGCTGGCTTGATCACCCCCGGCAAGACCATCTTGGTGGAGCCCACCTCTGGCAATACCGGCATTGGCTTGGCCATGGCCGCTGCTGCCAAGGGTTACCGGCTCATCATCGTCATGCCTGAGAGCATGAGCCTTGAGCGGCGACTGCTGTTGAAAGCCTACGGGGCAGAGGTTTATCTGGCCAGCAGTGCTGGAGGCATGGGGGAAGCCATCTGGAAGGCCGAAGAGATCGTCCGCCGCACTCCCAACGCTTATATGTTGGGCCAGTTCACCAATCCCGCCAACCCCCAGATTCATGCCAGAACCACCGGCCCGGAAATTTGGGAAGATACCGATGGTCAGGTGGACATCCTGGTGGCAGGGGTAGGCACCGGCGGCACCATCACGGGGGCGGGCGAGTTTTTGAAGGGGAAAAACCCGGCCATTCGACTGGTGGCCGTTGAACCCAAGGCCAGTGCCGTCTTGAGTGGTGGACGGCCCGGCTTTCATCGCATTGAAGGGATCGGAGCGGGATTCGTGCCTGATGTGCTGCGGCGCGACCTGCTGGATGAGGTGATCCCAGTGGAAGATGAAGAGAGCATGGTCTACAGCCGGCGCCTGGCCAAAGAAGAAGGGATCCTCTCCGGCATTTCCACTGGGGCTGCCTTGGCGGGAGCCATCCAGGTGGGGCGGCGACCGGAAAACGCTGGCAAGCGGATTGTAATGATCCAGCCTAGTTTTGGGGAACGCTACCTGAGCACACCTCTTTTTCGCGACTTGGAGCGGGATTCCGATTCGAGATGACGATGATGCTGAGACTGCTGCCCTACAGGTCGCCCTGGCCCAGAGGGCGAGCTAGCATGGGTGAGAGTGACGTGGCGGAACGGCAGACGCGCTAGACTTAGGATCTAGTGCCGCAAGGCGTAAGGGTTCAAGTCCCTTCGTCCGCATGAGAATCCCCTACTTC